>NZ_FLQY01000113.1 GCF_900089945.1 Candidatus Propionivibrio aalborgensis
CCGAATGTCGACTACGTTTACTACCTGCGCGGACTGGTGAATTTCAACGAGGATCTGGGAATCCTCGGCCAGATCAGCCAGCAGGACATGACCGAACGTGATCCGAAAGGTGCACGCGAGTCCTTCGATTCCTTCCGTGACGACCTGATGGGAATGAACGACCTGCGCGACGACGTGGAGCGCGTGATGCGCAAAAACTACCCGAATAGCGTGTATTACACACGCGGGCTTGAGCGCAAGGAACCGTGGTGGAAACTCTGGTAAGTGGCCAAGCAGTAGCCTCAAGCTTGTCAACAACACTCTAGACGTGACCCACTTGGTCCGCTTCCACCAGCTTAAATTTGACCGCGTGGGCCGGAAATTGCATCCTCTTGGTTGAGAGGCGTACTGCCGCAGTCGGCCATCAAGAGACGTAGTGGCTGCGAAAAATCGCCCGGCGCGAACGGCGGGTGACTGATCCGCAACCCGCTGCTTGACTCGGTTCCCAGCCGGTTCAGTCCCGTCATCGGCCCCAAGAAGTTATTGGCCAAAAATGCCACGAGTGGCCGGCGCGGGATGCTTACCCCTCACCTCTGGAGGGTACGTCCCCCTGCAATAGATCTCGCTTTTTTTATTGAATTCCAACTCAATATTCACCTTGACTGGCTTGTTGTGGTCACGCATGATGCCGGCTCGCCGTTTGGCCCCCTGCGCCCAGTCCATATTGGCGCCATCACCAAGTTTGTTTGCGACATAGTCAGAGAAAATAAAAATGGCGCTCGTATTGCGAATGGCAGCGTCACTGAGTCCGAGACGTTGTTCCGAATCGCTGGTTTGAATAGTTCATCGAAGCGTTCATGAAGACAACGCGAAGATCACTGAGAGTAACCCCGAGCGGTATGCTCTTCGGACTTGACGACGTTCCGCGGCCCTTGACCTTGGCCTTGCTCGGCCTGCAGCACTTTGTCGTCATCGCACCCAACCTGGCAATCGTCGTCCTCATTGCAAGGTTAGCCGGAGCCGAGCCCGAGGCAATCGCAACGATGATTTCCTTCGCGCTCATTGTCCTGGCGATAGCGACCGCCCTGCAAGGTCTCGAACGCATCGGCTCGGGCTTCTGCATCGTCAGTTGCAACACAGCTATCTATGTGTCGGCGTCCATCGCCGCGGCGGCCGGAGGCCTGCCGCTTGTCTGCGGGATGACTTTGCTCGCCGGCCTGATCCAAATTCCCTTCGCCGAGGCTCTCTTGCGGATGCGGCGCTATTTCCCGCCTGAGATTGTTGCACTCACAATCATCATTGTGGGAATCGAACTCGGTGCGGTTGGACTTCAGCGCGTATCGACCGCAGGTAGCCCCGGCCTGCTGATCGGTGCGCTGACTTTTTTTCTTTCCGTCGTCTTGGGCGTCTACGGTCGTGGACCACTTCGTCTCTATTGTGCCCTTATCGGAATGGTCTCGGGCTACGGACTGAGTGCGTACGCTGGCCTGGTGCATAATGAGTTGCACGGGCATGCATTGGGGAAGGCCATCTTCGCGATCCCCGATCTCCCTGTCCCGCGACTTGACTTTGACTGGGGCTTGGTCCTGCCCTTCGCATTCGCGGCGATTGCCGCTTCGCTCAAAACAATGGGCGCAGTCGTAACCTGCGACAAGATCTGCGACGCAGGATGGGTCAGGCCAGACATGCGCCTTGTCCGCCGCGGCGTTATCATCGACGGATTGGCCACTGCGCTTTCCGGTTTGGCCGGTGCCGTTGGGACAAACTCGTCGACAGCCAGTATCGGCGTATCGCACGCAACAGGCGCGACCAGCCGCGTAATCGGCTTCGCTGTTGCTGGCTGGATGCTTCTGTTCGCTTTGACCCCAAGATTCACCTATCTGTTCGTCGCCATGCCCGACCCGGTGGTTGGCGGCGCACTCGTCTTCGCAGCATGCCTCGTAATGATCAACGGGCTGCAGCTTCTCGGTACCGTTCCCATGGACATGCGACGTGCTGGGGTTGTCGCCTTTCCGCTCATTCTGGCGATCGCATGTGTGGCCAAGGCACCGATATTCGACCTCGTACCCGTAGAGTTCAAGCCGATGTTCTCGTCGGCTCTCGGCATCAGTGTCTTCGCCGCGCTACTGGCGAATTTTTTCCTGAGTTACGGCACCGTCCGGCGGGCTGAGTTTGCCCTGTTGACCCAGCCCAATATTCACGAGTACATGGCACGCATCGAGGAAGCATGCGCTACGTGGAACGTGGCGCAGAACGTCAAAGCCCGCGTGATGCTTACCCTGCGCGAACGGTTCGACGAGCGATGCACGACATTGCGCCTGCAGTTTGATGGCTACACCCTGCACTTGGGTTTAACGCGTCGTATCGATACCCGTGTGAACTTGAGCGAAACAACACACAACAGCTTTTTTTCGGATCGCATCAGTGACAGCGTCATCCATCGCAAGCGCCGGGGGCTCACTGAAGTGTTGTCCGTCTATTTCGAACAATGAGACTGCGATGCCAATCACCCGTTGGAACACGGACCTGTCCGTAGGCGTAGAAAAACTCGATACCGATCATCAGCAATTGATCGCCACAATGAACACGGTTTTCGACGCACTACTTCAGGGCAACAGCGCGTCGACCGCGCGCAAGGCGCTGTTGACGCTGCAAGAGTATGTAAATGACCATTTTCTCCGCGAGGAAAAATGGATGCTTAAAAATGCCTATGTTGAGCTCGACCGTCACAAGCAAGAACATGACGCGTTGCGGCAACACGTTGCCCGCTTGCTCGAATTGCCGCAGCATTCGGATGATCAGTTGGCCGTCGAAATGCTCGTTGTGCTGCGCGACTGGCTGCTTGGGCACATTGCTCGCTCCGATAGAGCGGCCGCACACTGACCCCTCAATCTCCAAATTGCCTTGGAAACAGGCAAACAGCTTGCCTCAATAAATTGTCTCCTCGACGTGCGAACGGTGGCAACGGCCAATCTTTTGCCCGTGAGTGCCCGTGCCGGGCGACTGCTCGACTCTATAACCGGCCATTGAATCATTTGCTTGGGGTTTGTTGCCGCCACTCCTGAACTTGAGGGGTCAAATCGAAGTGATGCCCTTGGTTCATTTTGACTGAGTCCAACGAGTTCGCTAACTTGACTGCTTGATGGCCAGCACTGCCTGATTGCGCAAAGTTCGCATCAGCGACAATTCCTTTTCTGTAATCACGATCTCGCCGGCAAGATCGCAGTCCGCATAGATCATGGCGACCGGATTGCTCTTGATGCACAAGGGGAAGATGACAAAGGTCCCGGAATTGACCCCCTTGCTGAACCACTCCGGTATGCGCGCTGAAATTTTCGCATCCTTGGTATCGCTGATCAGGATATCGACGCCCTTCGACAAAGCCGCATGAAAAATATCCGGCGAAAAGGTCAGAGAGAAGTTGAAGCGCTTGGCAATTTCGGGCGCATCCGGCCCAAACCCAAACCGGCCAAGCATTGAATTGTTGCGTGCATCACGAACGCACAGGATGACACGCTTGAAACCCTTGGCACGGTACATGGTTTCCAGAATGATGCGCAACACGTCATTGAGCTTGAAATCCTCGACCAACGTATTGCTGATGTCCTGAATTCCCGCCATCAGGATGACTTCTGAATTCCCGATCTGAGCTGCCGCCCCTGAGACACCTTCTTCACCCGCTTCAATTTCTTCACCCGCAATTACCGGACTGCCCGGCGCACCCGCCGGGACAACGTCTGAAAGCACGGTTTCCGCGCCTTCAGCGGCGATCCTTTTTTCCTCTTCCGCACCCTCGGCGGCCCCCGACTTCGCTCTCCACGTCTTCATCTGCCGGCCAAACTCGGATTGTTTCAGATTGACGCCAATGATTCCGGCGAACAGCACCACCTCCTGCATCGATTTTTCCATCGTCTCGCGCAACGCCTGTTCATTCAGCGAAATGTTCTCGCCAAAGCGAGACATGACCTTACGCAGTTCCTTCTGTCGCTGCTCAGGCTCGACATCGGCGATCAATCCACACAGGTCGTTGGCGAATGCCGATAGAACACGCATCCTTTCCTCGACGGTACTTGCCTTGCGAACGTTACCCGCGGGCAATTTGCGCATGCTATTTACAATCAGACCGGGGAAACCCCAGGTACGGGCAATGCCGATGCCTAGATCCTCGTAAGAGATACCGAGCGTCTGTACCGCTGCCGCTTCCTCGCTGCACAACTTCTGCTCGATCATCCGTTTGATTTCAGTACTTTCATCCGGGAAGTAAAACTGGCTCAACAGACGTCCGAGGTTGTGAAACATCGAGCAGATAAACACCTGCTCAACGTCTCGCGCCGACGATTTTTCGCTGATATCCTTGGCCAGAATAGAGGCTAGGTTCGCGCGCAGAAATTCCTCTTTGAGCTGCTTGGCGTTGGACTTGTTTTGCAGGTGTTCGAAGAGCATTACCGTGATCGCAATATTGCGTACGGCGTCGAAACCGAGTACCAGCACGGCGCGCGATATCGTACTGATGCTTCCACCGCCGACCTGACGATAATAGGCGGAATTGACCAGGCGCAGAATCTTGTTGGTCAGCGAAAAATCCTTGAGAATCGAGTTTGAGAGATTGGAGATGCTTTCCTTGTCGGAACCGGCAATTTTATTGATCGTGCCAACCGATTCCGATAATGCCGGAAAGTCGCTCTTATGACGCATGCGCCGTAACAGAAAATCAATCGTGCTCTGCTTGGTATCTGCGGAAGCTACGGGATCCTCAGGTTCCAGATAGCCATCAAGCGCCTCACGCATGTCGTTGATCGATGCGAAGCGCTGTTGCGGATCACGGGCAAGCGCCTTGTACAGGATGCTGGCCAGTTGATCATCGAGTTCGACGCCAGCAGTCGCCGGCACCTTGATATCTGCATTGGCCACCTGATGCATGATTCCATAGACATCGTCGCCTTGCACCGCGCGTTGCCCGGTCAGCATTTCATACAGCACCAAGCCGGCTGAAAACACATCGGTTCGTTCACTGCTTTCCCGATGGGCGATGTACTCGGGCGCCATATAAGACGGCGTTCCCATGAACGTATCCCCGTCGTTCGAATGCGTCTCGACACGTGCCGCAATGCCAAAGTCCATTACGCGCGGCAGGCCATCGACGCCAATCAGTATGTTGTTCGGCTTGAGATCGCGATGGATGATGCCTGCTGCATGAGCATGGGCGATCGCGTCGAGCACGGGATGCAGAATCGCAATGGCTTTCACGGGCGTCAGGCGACCGCTTGCTGCCAGGAATTCGCCAAGATTCTTGCCGGGAACATACTCGAAGACGAGATACAGATCCCCCTGCTCTTCATCCGCTTCAAAAATGGGAACGATGTTGGGGTGGCGCAACTGGCTGACCATGCGCGCTTCAGAAAGCAACTGCTCGTTCTTCTGCGGATCGGGGCGCGAAAAATGCAGTGTCTTGATCGCGACCTCTCGCTGCAGGTGCGGGTCGCGCGCCAGATACACAACGCTTTGTGCGCCCCGTCCCAATTCACGGATTATTTCAAATCGCCCTATCTTCTTGCTCATGATGTTCGTCATTTCTATGGCGCATTGATATTACCCGCATCAAGGCCCGGTGGTGTGAAAACCTCGCTGTGTCAGGAAAATCAAATCCAGACAAGACGCGGGGCAGCTCCGGTATCGCCACAGACACAGGCAGACTGATCAAACTCCGCAGCCAGATGGCATACTGCCATTTCGCGTACTTGCAGAAGGAGATAGCCCGGCTCCACCGGCCAAAGATCATCATCGGCGATATTGCAGGCCGGGAAATGCGGCCAGCCCAATTCTTCGATTCTTTCGAGCAAACGAATCTGACGCTCAGCATTATCTTCTTCACGGAGCACGCGTCCAGGGTTGTATGCGGTAATCACGCCCCAGCAAGACAGTTCCAGTCGGCGCAAGAAGTTGTCGAATTCAGGATGCATTTCCCCAATTCGCAATCTGAATACACCATCGGACGTTTCTACCTGGTAGCTTGTCGCCCGAAATGAAGCATCAAGAACGTTTGTTTTCAAACGTCTTCCTCAGCTTGCCCGATCTCCTCAAGCTCACCCAGTCTGGTCTGCGCTTCAAGCATGGGCAACGCCTCGACGCCTTTCAATTTGCGCTCGATCTGCCGCGTCCGCACGCTGGCCGATTCGATACTTCGGGTGGCCTGCTCAAGCTTCCTGCGCGTAATCTCAAGCACTTCACCAAACTTGCCGAATTCGGTCTTGATGGCACCGAGCACGCCCCAGACCTCCGAAGAACGTTTTTCGATGGCCAGGGTTCGAAAGCCCATCTGCAGACTATTGAGCAAAGCCGCCAGGGTGGTCGGGCCGGCAATGCTGATGCGAAAATCACGCTGCAAACCATCCGCCAGGCCAGGACGACGCAAGGCTTCGGCATACAACCCCTCGGTGGGCAAATAGAGTATTGCGAAATCAGTGGTGTACGGTGGCTCTACATACTTGTCGCGGATTTTCTTCGCCTCATCGCGCAGACGCAATTCAAGAGCCTTGACCGCCAACTCCACGGCCAGCGGATCGGCCCGCTCCTGCGCTTCGATCAGGCGCTGATAGTCCTCCATCGGGAATTTCGCGTCGATCGGCAACCAGACCGGGCGTTTATCGTCCTCGCCCATCTCGCGTCCGGGCAGGCAAATGGCGAATTCAACGCGCTCACTACTGTTTGGTCGCGTTGCGACATTCTTCCGGTACTGTTCGGCGGTCAGCACCTGATCGAGCAAAGCCTCCAATTGCACTTCACCCCAGGTGCCTCGCGTTTTGACATTGGTCAGTACCTTCTTCAAGTCGCCGACGCCGGCAGCCAGTGTCTGCATTTCGCCAAGCCCCTTATGCACCTGTTCCAGACGCTCGCTGACCAGTCTGAACGAGTCGCCGAGGCGCTGTTCGAGCGTCGCGTGCAGCTTTTCATCAACGGTCTTGCGCATCTCCTCAAGCTTGCTCGCGTTATCGGCCTGCATGGCAACGAGGCGAGTTTCAACCGATAGCCTCAATTGCTCGAAACGCTGCTCATTGCTTTGCGTCAGACGTGCCAGCTGCTGCGCAAACGACTCGAGTTGCTGTCCCTGCAAGGTCCCAAGCTGGCCTACCTGGGCAGCCAGTGTCTTGGTCAATCGATCCAGCGCCTGCGACTGCTCTTCGCGGTCTCCCCTGGCGGCGCTTGCCGCCTCTTGTCGCCCGCTCGCCATTTCATGGCGCAATTCGCGCTCGACCCGCTCCAGGCCGTCGCCCAATGAGCGGAAGAACGGATCGAACGCATCGTCCTTGCGGCTGGAACGCCACAACAAGACTATCTGCATCAGAAAGACCAAGACGCCTATCGCCGCCAGCCCATAGATCAAATACTCATTCATACCCATTTTTCACAAATTGCTTTCGGGATGACACGAATTTTCAGGCGCGACAAACACCGAGAACCCAGTCGAAGAAAGTTCAGGGTTTCGATCTCACTTCAGCGAGAAATCAACTCGACTACGCTTTGCTTGTTCTGCAGAGTCGGACTTGGCCTTCTCCTCGCCAACCTTGCTTGGCAGCAGGAATAGCCGCTCAGGAGGAATCTCATGGGCCACCAACCAGTCACGCACGGCCTTCGAACGACGATCCCCCAGCTTGCGCAAGTCATCGTCGTCAACGACGGAATTGGCCAATATCAATTTCTCCATTTCCTCAACCGGCAGACTCTTTACCATGCCGATCATATTGCGCGGCTTGGTGAATTTTTCTGCGCGGTAAACACGTTCAAGCAGCTCGGGATACTCGGCAGAACTGACCTCGATCGAGCGCGCCGAACCGTCTGCGTTAGCCGATTCAGTCGAATCACTATCGCTGCCGCCTTGTTTCATCTCTTCCCGCTTCAAGGCCTTGACCTTGCGCTCCAGACGCGCGTGCTTCAAGCCCTCACGGTCCGACTCGGGATCAACTCGCCCTTCGACCTCTAGCTTGAGCTCCGCTTTCTCGATCAGCGCCTTGGCCAGACTATCAAGCCGTTTCTCCGCCGCAGGAGAAATGCTTGCTCGCCCCGGGTCAAACTCTACGTTTGACAGTTCCTCGCCGCCACCAAACATTGAACCGAGCAAGGCAAAGGGCGAAGTCACCGCTTTGAGAATGGCATTGACAATAATCTCGGCGACTATTCCTCCGATACTGAACTGTGGATCATTCAGGGAACCCGAAATGGGCAGATTCAGGTCAATCTCGCCTTTGCTATTCTTTAGCAGTGCAACTGCCAGCGTCACGGGCAGTGAGGTCGCATCCGGGCTTTCAACAGCTTCGCCGAAGGTCAATTGATCGAGTAGAACCCTGTTCTCGGCTTCAAGTTGATCATTCTTGATTTTGTACTTGACGAACAATGAAAGTTTGCCTTTTTCGATCATATACCCGGCGTATTTGCTGGAATAGGAGGACAGGGAAGTCAACTCGATGCCCTTGATATCCGCCTGCAGATCAAGATAGGGCTTAACTGAAAGTGGATTGATCCGTGCGCTCACATTGAGCGGCGATACATTGTCGTACTTGCCACGCAACTCAAGAGTGGCAATGGAGTCCTGCTCTGACGACAAGCCAGTCACATGGCCACCGATCTGCTTCAGATTCGCCGAATAATTCGGCTTGACGAAGTTGTCGCTGAATCTGACCTGGCCGCCCTGCAAAGTGATTTTTCCGATCTTGATCGGCAGCAACGGCTTGCGTTCTTCCGATGTCGCCGCGACTGGCGCAACCGCCTTGCCGTCCGATGTTTCGTTCGCTGGCGGCGCGGCCGGATCAGACGGCTGAGGGACTACCGCCACCGCCGAAGCTCCATCCTTGCGAACAATCTGCATCAAGTTGAGCTTTCCGTCCGGGCTGACGATAATACGGGCAAAGAAGTCGGATAGCGCCACCTCGCCGACGGATATCGAATCAGGACCAAGACGCACGTCCACTTTCCCGAAGTAGAGCGACTTCCAGCGCAAGAAATCTGCCGAGTTAAGCTTATCCACCGCGTTGAAATCAGCGATCGTCGCCAGCCCGGAAAATCCCCCGGTCAGCGAGATCGCTCCGGCCGTTTTGCCTGCAGCTTCCTGACGTAATTGCACTTTGCCATTCGCGCTCACCCGTCCTCGGGTCACCGCAATGTTCAGCTTCTCTGTGAAATAGGGTTGCAGCGGCAGCAACTCAAGCGACTTGATGTCAAGATTCAGGTCAGCGTTTAAGGGGAAAGTTTGTGCGGTCCCATCGACGGCAAGCACACCTTTGCCATTGATCTGGAAATGCACTGCAAGTTTCGCTGTCTGTTCAGGCACAGTCGACAGGTTTTCAATCTCAAAACCCAGGTTCTCGACGCTTTGCACCGCCGCCGGGGAAACTGCCTGATCTTCAAATCGCGCTGCGATATCTTCGCCGACATACTTCGCCACTGTGATCTTCCACGGCTCCGAATTGTCTTCTTGCAACGCTTCAGCAGCGCGCAGTGCCGGTGGCTTGAGCCAATCGATCATGCCATCGGCCTTGCGTCGAACCAGGGCGCGCACCCCGCGCGCCAGCACGTTCCCTGCCAGCACCTCGCGTTTGGCCAGATTGAGCTGGCCACCCTTGATCGTGAAGGATTCGATCTTTAACCACTCCTCGGCGACCATTTGCCAGGAAAGTTCAAATGTGCCTGGAACAGTGCCTTTGCTATCGAGTTTCATCAATTCCAATTCAATGGCACTGATGCTCGCATTGAACGGCTTGTCATTCGACTCATCAAGCCAGTGCAATGCGCCGCCTGCTACCTTGACTTCCCCGAGCGACCATTCGATCGGAGTGGCAGGCTCCGGCTTATCAACCGCCTGCGGTGCCGATTTCTCAGCATCGAGCTTCTTGCGGAAAAACTCGATCCAGTTGATCGTGCCTTCGCGGCTGACACGCGCATGAAGTTCAGGCGAATCGACGGCGATACGATCAATGACAAACCGGCCGCCCAAGAGATCGGACGAACCGATGCCCAGATCGAGTTGCTTGACCGATACCAGGGGCGCATCGGACGAGTTATTGACCTCAAGGCCTCTTATGGCTGCCGTACCGGACAGAAGCAAGCTTGCAGGTTGACCCTCCTGCTGATGGAACACGAGATTCAGATTGCTGTCCA
>NZ_FLQY01000114.1 GCF_900089945.1 Candidatus Propionivibrio aalborgensis
CCGCAGATGTTTCGCTACGGTGTACTGCGCAAGGCTCTGGCCGGAAACATCGAAGTAACCGATGAGGCCGGTGCCGTCGAGGCCACCGGTCTCAGACCGCGCCTGGTGCGCGCCGACGCGACCAATCTCAAGGTCACGTTCCCGGCCGATATTCAGCTGGCGAAGCTTATCCTTCAGGATAGGAACTCATGATTCGCGTTGGCCAGGGGTGCGACATTCATGCGCTGGTCCTCGGCCGGAAGCTGATCATTGGCGGCGTGGAGATTCCCTATGAGTACGGGCTGCTCGGCCATTCCGATGCTGACGTGCTGCTGCACGCAATCATCGATGCGTTGCTTGGCGCGGCGGGGCTGGGCGATATCGGTCGGCATTTCCCCGATAGCGACGAGCGCTATCGCGGTGTTGACAGCCGAGTGCTATTGCGTTGCACCGGGCAATTGCTCGCCCAGGCCGGCTGGCGCATTGTCAACGTCGATTCGACGATCAATGTGCAGCGCCCGAAGATGTGGCCACATCTTCCGCAGATGGTCAGCAACATTGCCAGTGATTTGCTGCTACCTGAGGGCCGGGTTAACATCAAGGCGAAGACTGCCGAACGCTTGGGGTTTGTCGGGCGCGGGGAAGGGGTTTCTGCAGACGCAGTGGTCTTGATCGAGCTCAATGAATGAAGGTTCCCACTTCTTTATGGGCCATTGTTCTTGGGTCACGACGGGTTTTCAATGGATTCGGTTTGTTTGCTCAGAATTCAGTAATTTTCAGGTAAAGGCTTTTGGGTCGCTTGCCGAAGTCAACAAAATTGGGACGACTCCTTGATCCTTGGTATAGTTGCGGGTCAAGAGCGTAAGGTTTGTCCTAATAAACTATCAACTCTCTCCGTTCGGTCAGATAAATATTTCAAAAATGCGTGGACCGTTCACGTCGTACTTTTTAATTTTTCCGTTTTAGTGAGGTCAATATGTCGAATAAGTTCGTTTACGTTTTTGGCGCTTCGAAGACCGAAGGCTCGGCCGATATGAAGAATCTGCTGGGTGGCAAAGGTGCCAATCTCGCAGAAATGTGTCGCTTGGGAATCTCGGTGCCACCAGGCCTCACGATCAGTACCGAAGCTTGCACGGTCTATACCGAAAAGGGTGCCGAGAGCATCCAAAAGCTGCTCGACGCCGAGGTAAGGCAGGGCGTAGCCTTCCTCGAAAAGGAAATGGGCAAGAAATTCGGCGATGCCGCCGACCCCTTGCTGGTCTCGGTGCGCTCCGGATCGCGTGCCTCGATGCCCGGCATGATGGACACGATTCTCAATCTGGGTCTCAATGACGAGGCGGTTGAGGGTCTGGCCAATAAATCCGGCAACGAACGTTTCGCATGGGACTCCTACCGCCGTTTCATCCAGATGTACGGCGATGTGGTCATGGGCCTGAAACCCGAGTCAAAGGAAGATCATGATCCCTTTGAAGCCATCATTGATGAGCTTAAGGAAAAGAAGGGCGTGGAGCTCGACACCGACCTCGACGTCAACGACTTGAAAGAGATGGTTGCCGCGTTCAAGGGCATGATCAAGAGCCGTCTTGGACGCGAGTTCCCGAATGATCCTTGGGAGCAGTTGTGGGGTTCGGTCATGGCCGTGTTCCAGAGCTGGAACAATGATCGTGCCGTGTTCTATCGCCAGATGAACGACATCCCGGGTTCCTGGGGAACCGCCGTCAATGTGCAGTCGATGGTATTCGGCAATCTTGGGCAGAACAGCGGTACCGGCGTCGCCTTCACCCGCGATGCAGCTTCAGGCGAAGACATCTTCAACGGCGAATTCCTGATCAATGCGCAAGGCGAAGACGTGGTGGCCGGCATCCGCACGCCGCAGCAGATCACGCTCGAAGGCTCGACCCGTTGGGCGGATCTTGCGCAAGTGAGCGAACTTGATCGTCGCACTAAATACCCGTCGCTCGAAGAGATCATGCCCGAGATTTATCAGCAACTGCTCAAGACCGAGACGGCGCTGGAGAATCACTACAAGGACATGCAGGACATCGAATTCACCATCCAGGAAGGCAAACTCTGGATGCTGCAGACGCGTTCGGCGAAGCGCACGGGCGCGGCCTTGGTCCGTACCTCGATGGAAATGCTGGCACAGGGTCTGATCGACGAAAAGACTGCGCTGCTGCGAGTCGGTGCTGATCGTCTGAACGAGCTGCTTCACCCCGTTTTTGATGGTCAGGCGGTCAAAAAGGCGCGCCTGATCGCCGGCGGACTGCCGGCATCGCCTGGCGCAGCAACCGGCCAGGTCGTTTTCTTCGCCGACGAAGCTGAGGCTTGGGTTGCCAAGGGCAAGGACGTTATTCTGGTTCGCCAGGAAACTTCGCCGGAAGACTTGCGTGGTATGGTCGTCGCCAAGGGTATTCTGACGGCCCGCGGTGGCATGACTTCGCACGCCGCTGTGGTGGCGCGCGGCATGGGTAAGTGCTGCGTTTCCGGCGCCGGCTCCGTTCGCGTCGATCCGAAAGCGCGCACGATGACCATCGAGGGTGTCGTGTACAACGAGGGCGACTGGATCTCGCTTGACGGTTCGACGGGCAAGGTCTACGAAGGCAAGGTGCCAACCAAGGACGCCGAATTGTCGGGTGACTTCGGCAAGCTGATGGAACTCGCCGATCGCTACAAGCGCCTGGCCATCCGAGCCAATGCGGATTCCCCTGAGGACGCCAAGGTGGCGCGTAATTTCGGCGCCGTTGGCATCGGACTGTGCCGTACCGAGCATATGTTCTTTGAAGGCGATCGGATCAAGTCGGTCCGCGAAATGATCCTGGCGCAGGACGAAGCCGGCCGTCGCAGCGCACTGGCCAAGTTGCTGCCGATGCAGCGCGGCGATTTCGAGGGCTTGTTCGTCGAAATGGCTGGTTTACCGGTCACTATCCGCCTGCTCGATCCACCGCTGCACGAATTCCTGCCGCACGACGAAGCCAATCAGCGCGCGATGGCGGCAGAAATGGGAATCTCGTACGATGAGATCAAGCATCGCGTGGACGACCTGCACGAAGCGAACCCGATGATGGGCCATCGCGGCTGCCGTCTCGGCATCAGCTACCCGGAGATTACGGAAATGCAGTCCCGGGCAATCATCGAGGCAGCGCTGAACACCAAGGCCAAGGGCGTCGACGTCCGCGTCGAAATCATGGTGCCGCTGGTCGGTACGGTGCGTGAATTCAACGCGCAGGCCAAGGTCATTCGTGACACGATCGAGGTCGTCTTTGCCGAGCGCGGTACGCACATGAATTATTTGCTCGGCACGATGATCGAAACGCCGCGTGGCGCACTGGTCGCCGATAGCATTGGCAAGCAAGCGGAATTCTTCTCGTTCGGTACCAACGACCTGACCCAGATGACGCTTGGTTTCTCACGTGACGACATCGGCAAGTTCCTGCCCGACTACCTGAAGGATGGTATGTACGAGCAGGATCCGTTCCAGTCGATCGATCAGAAGGGTGTTGGCCTGCTGGTCAAGATGGCGGTCGAAAAAGGCCGCGCCGCACGTCCTGGCATCAAGCTCGGTGTCTGTGGCGAACACGGTGGCGATCCGGCATCGATCGACTTCTTCCATCGGGTCGGGCTCGATTATGTGAGCTGCTCGCCGTTCCGGGTGCCGATTGCGCGTCTGGCGGCGGCTCAGGCAGCGATCGGCCAATAGCAGGGTCGCGATGTGGCAAAGGCCAGCTCTTATGAGCTGGCCTTTTTATTTTCTGGATCGTTTTGTGCTGCCAGTACCAAGGGCAGCCGCAGACGTGCAATCAATCCGCCGCCATCCCTTGTCAGGAGCTCGAGTTTGCCCTCGTGCAGGCGTGCAATCCGCTCGACAATCGCCAGTCCAAGTCCGGTGCCGCCGGCGTCAGTGCGAGCATTTTCAAGGCGGGTAAAGGGACGTTTCACGCGTTCGAATTCTGTTTCGGGTATGCCGGGGCCCCGATCGAGAAAATCGATCAAAACTTCACCATGGTCGACGCGGGTTTCAACAGCGATGGGTTCGCTGCCATACTTGCGGGCGTTTTCGAGGAGATTGACGAGTGCCCGCACCAGTGCTCGCGGACGGATCATCGACGCAGGCACCTCTCCCAGTGTGATTTGAGCAGTTGGCTTTGAGCGGCTCATTGCGCCGATGGTCTGGTCTACCAATGCATTGACATCGGTCAATACCGCGTGTTCCTGGCTATCGCCACGAGCGTAGTCGAGGAATTGAGCAATGATGGTATCCAGTTGCTCGATATCGTCAATAACGGCTTGTCTGGCAGAACCATCATGGATTGACAATTCAGCTTCAAGCCGCAAGCGTGCCAGGGGTGTTCGCAAGTCGTGCGAGATGCCGGCCAGGACTCCAGAACGCTCGGTTTCGATTCGCTTCAGGTCTCGTGACATGCGGTTGAAGGCTTCCGCGAGCTGTTGCAATTCGACTGCGCCGCGTTCGGAAATGGGTTCGGGATGTCTGCCCCTACCAACTTCTCGCGCTGCGTCGACGAGTGCACGCAAGGGCCGGGTCACACGCGATACGATCAGCCAGGCGACCAGGAGCGCCAGCGCCAGCGAAACGCTTCCCCAACTCAGCCAGTGCCACGGATAGTCGTTCTTGGCATGATCGCCTGGCAACATCAGCCAGTAGATATCCTCGTCGCTGTCGTCAATCGAAAAGCTGACCCAGATGCCACGTTGTCCGTTGACTGAACCAGCAAAGCGTGTTGTCGGTCCCAGCTCCGATCTGACGGTTTCGAACATGGTACGAAAGAAGAATGTATCAGGGAGTGCTTTGACTCGATCTGTGGGTTCGGCTGGATAAAGACGGACGCCTTCGCTCTCGGCCAGATCGCGTAACAGATTCAATCGTTTGTCGGGGTCGGCCGCAACAAGGGCGGCATTGGTCAGATTGACGACGCTTACAGCAAGCTGCGCCAATTGACGCGCCCGCGGCTCTCTTTCAGCCAGTGCATAGAGCGTTAGCCAGGATGCGACACAAACGAAGATCAACAAGCTGACGAGCAGGAATGTACGGACAAGCAGCGTGCGCGGAACCAGTTTATCGAGAAGCGTCACAAGTAGCGCCTCGAGACCTGTTATGTTGTTTGGCCGTGGCCGTCAGGTATGAAGACGTAGCCGAAGCCCCAGACGGTTTGCAGATACCTTGGAACAGTCGGGTCAGGTTCAACCAGCTTGCGCAGGCGCGATATCTGGACATCTATTGCGCGGTCGAAGGGACCCTGCTCGCGACCTCGTGCGAGAGTCATTAGACGATCACGTGAGAGCGGCTGACGCGGATGTTCGAGCATAACCCTGAGTACGGCGAACTCACCTGTCGTGAGTGGTAGCATCTCAGCATTCCTTTTCAGCGTTCTGGTCGCCAGATCAACCTCGACGTCGCCAAAGGTGATGGTTTTGTCTTCGGCGGTGGGCGCACCCGGCACGACCTTCGTTTGTCTGCGCAGAACCGCCTGAATGCGGGCGACCAGCTCACGGGGGTTGAATGGTTTGGGCAGATAGTCGTCAGCACCCATTTCGAGGCCAACGATGCGGTCAATCTCATCACCCTTGGCGGTGAGCATAATGATGGCCTGTTGCGGTTCGCTGGTACGCAGACGGCGGCAGATCGAAAGGCCGTCCTCGCCCGGCAGCATAAGATCCAGTACGATCAAGTCAAAGGTGTCGCGTGTCAGCGATTTGTCCATCGCATCGGCATTGTCGGCTGTCCTGACAACAAAACCCTGCTCAGTGAGATAACGCTGCAATAGATCGCGCAGTCTTTTGTCGTCGTCTACGACGAGAATTTTTCGTTCAGGCATACGCGAATCGTAACCGGAAAGCGCTCTGTGTGGGAAAGGCGGGTGCTGAGTGCAAGTAATTCTCAAGCTCCAGATGTGTGGAAACCATGCTGTTTGACCCTTCGGAAACAAAGATTTACAAAGCGCGAAATTATGTGTGAATCCTTGTTACAACTGGCTTGCACCCTATCGAGAAATAACCGGTAAGGAGGGGAGGTATCGTGTGTCATTGAAGGAGTGCAGAATGCGGCGTGGTGAAACTTCTGGGCTATGATCATCGAGGCATATTGTTGATCGCGAAACGTAGATGGCGTCGTGTTGACCAACTGGTGCACGAACTGATCAGTTCAGTACGGGGAGTTGACCAAATTGAAGTACTTCGCAGGTGTCAGGATGGAGCAAAACGAGGTGTGATGGTTATTTTCAAACGGATGGTAAATTGTCTGTTGGCGATGATTGTGTTGGCGCTTGCGATGCCACTGGCAAATGCAGGAAACCCACAGGGCAGAGGGCAACGCCAACAACAGTCGCGTGATCAACGAGAAACCACGCAATCCTATAGTCATACTGATAGAGATGGCGAAGGGAAACGTTCGCAACGTCTTTCTCCTGAAGAGCGGCGGCAGTTGCGGCGCGATATCAAGGAAGCAGGGCGCGAGATATATTCACCGCGCCGATAGCTTACTTGCGAAATCGTGTCGATACGAATGCATCGAGAACCTGGCAGGTCAACTTTTTAGGGGTTGCGTCAAAGGGGAGAATGAAATCGCACGGCAAGTATTTTGCGCGGAATTCAGGTAAAGTCCCTGAGCTTGCCAAGGTGGGAAAGATGGGCTCTGAAAACGAACTGAGTATTTGCTCAGTTATAGGGAGGCTGAAAATTGTTTGGAATAAGAATGAACGTGGTAGGGCTATGGCCCAAAAGACAAAAAACCCCGCAGGTCGAGAAACCTGCGAGGCATGGAATTTTCTGGCTCCTCGACCTGGGCTCGAACCAGGGACCTACGGATTAACAGTCCGGCGCTCTACCAACTGAGCTATCGAGGAACAAAGAAGGGCGCATTCTAGACACTCACAAATCATTCGTCAATACGTTACCAGCAAATGGATTCTAATCTCATCTACGCCAAAACAGCCTCCGGTGAGGAGGCCATGAAGAAGCGAACACGGGTCATGCAGCGAAATGTTCGTATGGTTCTGATCCTTGTCGACGGGAAATCGACAGTTGCCGATTTGTGTCTCAAAACAGGCAATCCGCAGCTCACAGAATACGCCTTGGGCGAGTTGGAAAGAGGGGGTTTTGTAGAACCGCGAATCGTGCAGGATTCATTCACAACCGAGACAGCCGAGACAGCCGAAAGTACAAATCTTGCCTATGAGATTCTTACTGCAGCATTGGACAAGTCAAGACAGCTTTCTGCACCTGGCAGCACAACTGGTGCAGAACCTTCTGTGCCGGATGTTGCCTTGCCTACCGATCTTGAGCTTCAGACTTCAGTTACTCCAGATAGCGATGCTTCGATATCGCGACCGGCTGTTGCCTCATTTGAATCCTTGGACGTGCCCGTGGAGCAGCCTGAAGAGAATTATGCTGCTGTTGTTGTCCCGAAAGGAACGGAAGAAATATCGGAGATACAACCAAAGAGTTGCGAGGAACCCAGACCGTCTATTGCAGATCGCATCCAATCCTTTTCACAGAGTGTGAGTTCAAGTTCTGACGATGATGTTTCGATAAAGCCGATACGACGAGGCTCCGGTGAGCCGATGCGTTGGCCATTGAAATTGTTTCTTGGGGTTGTTGGGACGTTTGCGCTCGCTTTTTTGACGCTTTTCTTCTTCCCTTACGACAGTTATTTGCCCGAGGTCGAGAATGCTTTCACACAGGCAAGCGGGCGACCGGTCAAGGTGGGGCTTATGCGGGTGGACTTCCTTCCTAAACCCGGATTGTTTCTCCGTGACGTACACATCGGTGCCGGGAAAGACGAGATTCGGGTTGCTGAAGTACAACTTCGGCCAGCGGTCGGCACACTCTTTGCGTCCAAGATAATCTTTCGGGAGGTCGTATTGGACGGTGTTGAACTTCCTGTTGAGCGCTTGGCCGGCGTGCCCGGTGTCTTTGAAGCGTTGGCCAAGCCCACTGCCAGAGCGGGTGTCGAACGGGTTGGCTTGGAAAATGTGCATATCACATATCGCGGCCTCGGTTTTTCCGAGATGGAGGGAGAAGCCACATTGTCAGCGAATGGTTTGTTCCAGTTCCTGTCGCTACGCTCACCGGATCGTAGCTTGAACCTCAAGGCCACGCCAATGGCGCAGGGGTTCGGCGTTGTCCTGGAAGGCTTTGGCTGGCGTCCGTCGAAAGGTTCGCACTACCTGTTCGACTCGATCAATCTGACGGGAGCGTATAAGAATGGGGAATTCACGATTAGCGATATGGAGTTGTATGTCTTTGACGGCGTTGTAAGAGGCGGCGCGCTGTTACGCTCTGAAACAAATCCGAGCATCGTCGGCGAAGTCTCATTTGAACGGATTAACGCCACCCGATTCGGAAGTGCACTGGGGATAGGCGAGCAGTTTACGGGCGAGACTGCTGGAAAGATACGTTTTTCTGCAACAGCCGATTCGTGGGCATCGATATTTTCAGCAATCGAAGCAAATGGTGAGTTTGCGATGCATCGAGGAAGTGTCCGGGGCGTTGACCTGGCGGAAGCTGTGCGACGTGTTTCAAAAGCTTCTGTGCAAGGAGGCCTAACATTGTTCGAGAGCTTAACCGGGAGGATCAAGCTGTCGCCGACGAAGTATCAATTCACGGGATTGGTTCTGAAATCAGGCTTGATGCAATCGGTCGGGTATATCGATGTAAGCAAGGGTCTTGAAATCAGCGGCATGATTGAACTGCAAATGCAGGGAACAGTGAATCAGACGCGGGTACCCCTTTCCATCAGCGGACCACTTGGAACCCCCATCGTCAAGGTCGGCAGGAGCTGATGAACCGGCCGGGGTCGGTGAGTGCGGCAAAGAACAACGGAGCCCACGGAGTCAGTGCTATCGCCGCATCTTACTCGACGGCATACCAATTCAAAGTACAGCAGCAATGGCATCAGCTACGTAATCGATGTTCCTTGAATTCAGAGCCGCCAGACAGATTCGACCGGAGCTGACGGCGTATATTCCGTACTCGCTTTGCAGGCGAGCTACCTGGTCGGCTGACAGCCCCGTGTATGAGAACATACCCCGCTGTTTGATGACGAAGGAAAAGTCCCGCGCAGCGGCCTTGACTTTCAGCTTCTCGACCAGGTTGCCCCGCATCGTGCGGATACGGTTACGCATGACAGCCAGGTCGTCCTCCCAGATCTGGCGCAATTCGGGGCTCGACAGAACTGCCGCAACTACAGCAGCTCCGTGGGTTGGCGGGTTGGAGTAATTGGTACGGATCACTCGCTTGATTTGCGACATCACGCGCGCGGATTCGTCCTTCGATGCAGTAACTATCGACAAGGCGCCGACACGCTCTCCATAGAGAGAGAAAGACTTGGAGAACGAACTGGATACGAAAAACTGCAAGCCTGACGCAGCAAACAGATTTAGCGCAAGTGCGTCTTCAGCAATACCGTCGGAAAAACCTTGATAGGCCATGTCGATGAACGCGACCAGTCCACGCGCACGAATCACCTCAATTGTTTCACGCCACTGAGTTTCGGTCAGGTCGGCCCCCGTCGGGTTATGGCAGCACGCGTGCAGCACGACAATGGAATCGGCAGGTAGTGTTTTCAGTCCGGCTTTCATGGCATCGAAATTTACGCCATGGGTCATTGCATCGTAGTAAGGGTAAGACTCAACCGTGAATCCGGCCGATTCAAACAGCGCGCGGTGATTTTCCCAACTTGGATCACTGATATACACCTTGGCGTCAGGTAACAAACGCTTGAGGTAATCGGCACCGACTTTGAGTGCGCCGGTACCACCCAATGCTTCGGCGCTGACTACCCGGCCCTCGGCCAGCAGGGCAGAGTCCTTGCCGAAGAGCAGCGTTTGCACGGCCTGGTTGTAGACGCCGAGACCTTCAATTGGCAGGTAGCCGCGCGCCGGCAAGCTTTCCAGGCGTTTCTTTTCGGCTGCCATGACCGCGTTGAGCAGTGGAATCTTGCCGCTATCGTCAAAGTACACGCCGACACCAAGGTTGACCTTGGTCGTGCGGGTATCGGCGTTGAAGGATTCATTCAGGCCGAGAATGGGATCGCGAGGGGCCATTTCTACAGCAGCGAATATCGAGGAGGTCATGGGCAGGGCACTTTAGTTAGGATCGACAAGGCGCGTCCAGAATTGCGAATATGAGCTTCCATTCGCGCCACGAGTCAAGCAATTGACGGGATGTCGGAACACGGTACCATTCAAACAGCGAACGGGCGAGCGGCAAAAAATCGACGTAGAATTCTACCATGTCGAATTCGCAAAAATCTCCTGAAAACGCATCACCGGTCAGCTTTGAAGGCAGTCCCTTCCGCTTGCACCAGCCATTCTCCCCCGCTGGCGATCAGCCGGAAGCGATCGCCAAGCTGGTCGAAGGTCTCGCAGACGGTCTGTCTTTCCAAACTCTGCTCGGCGTGACTGGTTCGGGGAAGACCTACACCATGGCTAACGTCATTGCCCGTACGGGACGCCCGGCGCTGGTACTGGCGCCGAATAAAACGCTGGCGGCGCAACTCTATTCGGAATTCCGCGAATTCTTTCCGGAAAATGCGATCGAGTATTTTGTTTCCTACTACGATTATTATCAGCCGGAAGCTTATGTTCCGGCGCGGGACTTGTTCATCGAGAAGGATTCGTCTATCAACGAACACATCGAACAGATGCGTCTTTCGGCAACAAAGAGCCTGCTCGAACGTCGCGATTGCGTGATTGTCGCAACGGTCTCCTGCATCTATGGCATCGGTGACCGTGATGAGTATCACAAGATGATCCTCACCATGCGCACCGGTGATCGGATGGGACAGCGCGATGTGATCAAACGGCTGGCCGAGATGCAGTACGAGCGTAACGAGATCGATTTCCATCGCGGCACATTCCGCGTACGCGGCGACATTATCGATGTTTTTCCCGCCGAGCACGCCGAACATGCTATCCGTATCTCGCTCTTCGATGACGAAATCGATGGGCTGCAGTTGTTCGACCCGCTGACTGGCCATTTGCAGACGAAGCTCACCCGCTTTACGGTATTTCCCTCTTCGCACTACGTGACGCCTCGGGCAACGGTGCTACGAGCAGTCGAGGCCATCAAAACCGAACTCAGTGATCGTGTCGAGTTTTTCCACAAGGAGAATAGACTGGTCGAAGCGCAGCGTATCGAGCAACGCACCCGGTTCGACCTCGAGATGCTTGATCAGCTGGGTTTCTGCAAAGGCATCGAGAACTACTCGCGCTATCTTTCAGGGCGCAAGGCAGGCGAACCTCCACCGACGCTGATTGACTACTTGATGGCCGATGCCTTGATATTCATTGACGAATCGCATATCGCGATTCCACAAGTCGGGGCAATGTACAAGGGCGATCGTTCGCGCAAGGAAAACCTGGTCAATTTCGGATTTCGATTGCCTTCGGCCCTGGACAATCGACCGCTAAAATTCGAGGAATTTGAGGCCATGTTGCGACAGACAGTTTTTGTTTCGGCAACGCCTTCAGAGTACGAAGAAACTCACCAAGGACAAGTCGTTGAGCAGGTCGTTCGCCCGACCGGTTTGATCGATCCGGTGGTCATTGTTCGCCCGGCAACGACACAGGTTGACGATCTACTGTCGGAGATCAGGTTGAGAATGGCGAAGAACGAGCGGGTTCTGGTGACGACACTGACCAAGCGAATGTCCGAGGAATTGACGAACTATCTTGGAGAGAGCGGAGTGCGTGTGCGCTACTTGCACTCTGACATCGATACCGTAGAGCGCGTCGAAATAATACGTGACCTGCGTTCGGGGAAGTTTGACGTTTTGGTTGGCATCAATCTCTTACGGGAAGGACTCGATATTCCGGAAGTTTCGCTGGTTGCGATTCTGGATGCAGACAAAGAAGGTTTTTTGCGCTCCGAACGCTCGCTTATCCAGACCATCGGTCGCGCGGCCCGCCATATCAATGGTACGGCCATGCTCTACGCAGACCGTGTAACCAACTCAATGCGCCGTGCCATCAATGAAACCGAACGTCGACGGGAAAAACAGATTCGTTATAATGCGGCACATGCCATCACCCCGAAAGGGGTGACGAAGCGTATCAAGGACATTATCGACGGTATCTATGATTCCGGGATTGCACAACGCGAACTCAAGGCTAGCCAACAGCAAGCAAGCTACAAGCTTTTGAATGAAAAGCAGCTTACCCGGGAACTCAAGCGCCTGGAAAAGGAGATGACCGACTGCGCCAGAAATCTTGAGTTTGAAAAAGCGGCGATTCTGCGCGATCAATTGTTCAACATCAAGAAGCAGCTTTTTGGTGTTGTATTGCATGAATGATGTGTTTGGACTGAATCAGAGCCAATTTGCCATTGGACGCTGTGATTTGTCGATATATGGGCGATGTACAGAATGAATCGAACCGATGCTCAAGTGAGTGAGAGAAACGCTCTCAGCCTGCGATGAACAGGTTTGTCACACGGCCCCGGGTGAGGGTGAGTCAATGATCAAAGTTTTGTTTGTATGCATGGGCAATATTTGCCGTTCGCCGACTGCTGAGGGCGTCTTTCGC
>NZ_FLQY01000115.1 GCF_900089945.1 Candidatus Propionivibrio aalborgensis
CCACGGCACAAGGAAATTACTTCTGCTTTGCTCAGCATATCAAACCTTCTTGAGAAATGCGCCCATATCCCAGGTGTTGATGGCGTAGTCTCGAATGGTGCGATCCGAGGAGAAGCTGCCCATGCCTGCGACGTTGAGAATGGCTTTGCGATGCCACTCGTCCGGCGTCTTGTAGAGGGTATCGACCTTAGCTTGGGTGGCGATGTAGTCTGCGTAGTCAGCAAGCAGCAGGTAATGGTCTCCGTAATTCACCAGGCAATTAAAGATGTCGTGATATCGCCTCTTGTCTGTGGGTGAAAAGAAACCGCCATCAAGCTTGTTCAGGGTTTCATTGAGCATCGGATTCTTTTGATAAATGGCTTTCGGATCATACCCGGCCTTCCTGATGGCTTCGACTTGCGGCGTTGTGTTGCCGAAGATGAAGATGTTCTCTGCGCCCACGTTGTCCCGAATCTCGATATTGGCGCCATCCTCGGTGCCGATGGTAAGCGCCCCGTTCAACGAGAACTTCATATTCCCAGTGCCTGAAGCCTCGGTACCGGCTGTGGATATTTGCTCGGACAGGTCGGCCGCCGGCATGATCAATTCCGCTACCGAGACCCCATAATTCGGGAC
>NZ_FLQY01000116.1 GCF_900089945.1 Candidatus Propionivibrio aalborgensis
GAGTCCGTGCAGAATCGCGTTGTATCGGGTCATGACATGCAGAACATTGAGCAGTTGCCGTTTGTATTCGTGAATACGCTTCACCTGCACATCGAACATGCTGTCCGGGTTGAGAATGACGCCTGTCTCGCGCTTGATGTAATCCGCAAGTCGCAACTTGTTGCTGCGCGTGGCCGCAGTTTCTGCAGGAGGTCGAGGTTAAGCCGCCAACCGTCACCAATACGCTCGTCGAGCAGAGCTGACAGCCCGGGGTTGGCCTGTGCCAGCCAGCGACGCGGTGTGACGCCGTTGGTCTTGTTGTCGAACAGATTTGGGTAAAGCTTGGCAAAGTCGGCAAAGATCGTCTGAACCATCAGGTCCGAATGCAACTGCGAAACCCCATTCACCCGATGGCTGCCAACGATGCTCAGGTGGGCCATGCGCACACGTTTGTTGTCTGGATTGCCATCGGCGTCATCGATCAAAGAGACGCGACGAAGCAGGTCGACATCGCCGGGGAAGCGCTTCGCAACCCCGTCGAGAAAGTCCTGATTGATGCGGTAGATGATGCGCATGTGACGTGGGAGCAGACCGGTCATCAAGCTTACCGGCCAAGTCTCCAGTGCCTCGGGCATCAGAGTGTGATTGGTGTAGGAAAAGATGCGCCGGCATTGATTCCAGGCTTCGGCCCAGAGCATGCCGTGTTCGTCACACAACAATCGCATGAGCTCGGCGACGCTGATCGCCGGATGCGTGTCGTTCAAGTGAATGGCAACCTGCTCGACCAGATTGCTGACGGTGCCGTACTCTTCCAGGTGATGAAACAAAATGTCCTGAAGCGACGCAGAAACGAAGAAGTACTCCTGCCTCAGGCGTAGTTCGCGACCAGCTGGGGTCGTATCGTTCGGGTAAAGCACCCAGGAAATGTTCTCGAACCTGTTCTTGAATTCGGCGGCGCGCGCGTAGTCGCCGGAGTTGAAGGCATTCAGGTCGATCTGAGCCGGCGCCCCTGCCTTCCAGAGCCTGAGCGTACTCACCCGCTTCGTACCGTGGCCCGGAATCACATAGTCAAACGCTCGTCCTTCCACCGCCTCGGCGGGATTCCATTCGGCCCATTCGCCATGATGTTCGGAAGTGCCGCCAAAATTAACGGTGAAGTGCGTGCCGGGCCGCGGAAACTCCCATGGGGTTCCGTCGACCAGCCAGGAATCAGGGTGCTCCACCTGGCCGCCATTGATGATCGATTGCGCAAACATGCCATACTCATAGCGCATGCCATAACCCCAGGATGGCAGTTCCAGCGTGGCCATCGAGTCGAGAAAACACGCGGCCAATCGGCCGAGGCCGCCATTGCCAAGCGCGGCATCGGGTTCGCATTCGATGATATCTGTGAGCGAAGGTCCTCCCGCTGCCGAGAACGCAGCCTCCGCGTTATCGCGCAGATTGAGTGCCGAGAGGGCGTTGTTCAATGTGCGTCCGACCAGAAATTCCATCGACATGTAGTAGATGCGGCGTGCCTTGTTCTTGCGATCATCTACCTGAGTCTTTACCCAGCGCTGAGAAAGCTCATCGCGTGCAACCAGCGAGAGCGCTTTATAGAGTTCCTTGTTGTTTGCCGTGATGGGCTCGGCTGCAACTGATGTAAGCAGCTTTTCATCGATCTCGGCGTGAAAAGCTACGCCGTCAACTTTGGATTTTTTGGTATGTGGCATCGGTCAGGTACTCCAAAAGGTTTTTACGACCATCGGCTAAGGCAAGGCGGGTTTAGCGCCAAGATGAACCGGAACGGGGGATAAGCATTACATAAGTTGCGAGAACCGCCAAGTGGGTTGTGAGCCGGCTACGGGTCGCAGGCAACGGTGAAATGAAAATGTGTCAACAAATAGCCGCAGATCGAAATGTAGACCGGGTTCGACCCAGGTGTCGGCTAGCAAAAGAGCGAATGTCATAATTGTATCAGTGCCAGTGTCAACTGCCCCAAAAGAGGGCAACAGGCCCGGCATCAACCTGACCGATCAAGGTGGTGTTATAAGAAACTGTTTCGGAGGATTAATGTCGGTACCGCAAGCAGCTGTTCAGCTGTCGGGAGCCTACCCGCAGAAGTCTAGTTCATTCATGGGCCGGCTGGCAAACATTATGCGGCATCCAGCATGCGCACACCAATCAGATGTTGATAGATATTCTGTGTCCGTGCCGCAAGAAAAGTTCACTCGCTTTTCTTGAGCGAGTAAGTTAATGCTCAAATCTTCCGAAACGTAACTGCGCTTTTGGGGTGGTCTTGCTGGGGGCGGCCATTGCCCGTCGTTCTGCAGACGACCGTATTGAGCATGTTCACCGGCCTGATACAGATACTCATAGGCTTCTCGGTATCGGCAGGCTGCGAAGCGTACTTTCTTTATCGGCGCTTTGCGGCCATCTGAGCGGTGTTGGTCTCACCGCCCTTGTGCTGGTTTCGCAACTTACACGCACGCTGGCTGTACGACTTCGACATACAGGCGACGAACTGACCTTGCTGCGGGATAGCAGAGGGATTTCCGTAGCAACGATAAATCTTACTGTCCGGTGTCTTCCCGATAGTAGCGTTCAACGGTTTCAACTTCACTCTTCGAGCCGAGAACGACCGAAACACGCTGATGCAAGCCGGTAGGCACAATATCCATGATGCGTTCGGAACCGGTGGTTGCCGCGCCGCCCGCCTGCTCGACGACAAAGGCCATCGGGTTGGCTTCGTACATCAGACGTAACTTGCCGCCCTTGTCACGGTTTCTGCTGTCTATCGGATAAAGGAATACGCCGCCTCGCGTCATGATTCGATGCACGTCAGCAACCATCGCGGCCACCCAGCGCATGTTGAAGTCCTTGCCGCGAGGACCGCTCGAACCCTCCAGCAGGTCGTCGATATAGCCTTTGATAGGCGCATCCCAGAAACGCGCGTTCGACATATTGATGGCGAATTCTTTGGTTTCGGCAGGAATCCGCATGTTCTCGTGGGTGAGTACGAAGGAGCCGTATTCACGATCGAGCGTGAAACAGACGACACCATCCCCGACAGTGAGTACCAGCAGTGTGGTCGGGCCGTAGACGGCATATCCGGCCGCAACCTGGCTGGTTCCAGGTTGCTGGAAGGACGACGCGATTGTCGGGTCAGCACCTTCTGGACAGCGCAACACGGAGAAAATTGTACCGACAGAAACATTGATGTCGATGTTAGAGGAGCCATC
>NZ_FLQY01000117.1 GCF_900089945.1 Candidatus Propionivibrio aalborgensis
AAAATATCACGGCTGCCCAATACCTCGGCCCAGGCCAGCGCCAGAGAGAGCATGATGGTATTGCGTGCCGGCACGTAGGTGGCCGGAATGCCGGGCTGAACGCCGTCAACGGGTATCGCGATGCGGGTGTCTGTGAGCGCCGAACCGCCGAACTCGTCAAGACCCAGATGCAGTACGCGATGCTCGCTGGCGCACAACGCCGTGGCTACCGTGGCGGCCGCTTCAAGTTCAATGCGATGGCGTTGACCATAGTCCAGGGAAAGGCAATGGCAGTCGAAACCGGCGTCACGGGCGATGGCCAGCGTCGTGGCCGAGTCGAGGCCACCGGAGAGCAGTACGACAGCACGTGGCGGACTGGACCGAAAAGCGGTACTCATCGCGAAGCCATGGCTGAAAAAATCAGGCGACCAGGGCCGAGAACTCGCGATCAAGCAGTATCGGATCACCGAGATTGAGCTCTACCAGACGGCGCAAGTGCGTCACGCTGTCGATATCGATCGTCCGGCAAAGAAGGCCGGCCTTGCTTCCTTCAACATGCGCGACCCGGGTGTCCATGCTGATGAGATCGCCTGATTCGGCTT
>NZ_FLQY01000118.1 GCF_900089945.1 Candidatus Propionivibrio aalborgensis
ACGGAACGGGAAGCCGGGCGAAATCGCAAAACTGGTGATGGGCGGGCCGATGATGGGCAGCATTCTGCCCCATACCCGGGTGCCGGTGGTCAAGGGGACGAGCGGTATCCTGTTGCTCAATGCCGGCGAAGCCGCCGAATCGGAGTCCGAAGCCTGCATCCGCTGCGGGCGTTGCATCAAGGCCTGTCCGATGGGCCTGCTGCCGCTGGAGATGAGCGCGCGCATTCGCAACGACGACATGGATGGCGCGTCCAATCTCGGGCTCTCCGATTGCATCGCCTGCGGTTGTTGTGCCTATGTTTGCCCATCGCATATTCCGCTGGTGCAGTACTTCTATCACGCCAAGGGTGATCTTTCGGAACGCCAGCGCGCACTCCTGCGTAGCGAAGCAACCAAAAAACTTGCCCAGCAGCGGCAAAGCCGTCTGGAGCGTGCAGCGCGCGAGAGGGCCGAAGCGGCTGCGTTGCGCAAGGCGCAAAGGGCGGCGCAGCAGGCCAGCGAAGCGGCCAGCGCGGCCAACGAGGCCAGCGATGCAGGCAAACAAAAGGAACCCGCATGAGTTCCGCCGACACGTCAAAGAGCGATATCGGTCTTCGCTTGGCGGCTTCATTGGTCGCCTCGCCGCATGCGCACGGGGGAAACTCGGTCTCGCAGACGATGCTTCGCGTGAAGATGGCCCTGGTTCCCGCCACGTTATTCGGATTCTGGTTGTTCGGCTGGCAGTCCTTTTTCCTCTGGGCGCTGACTATTCTCTCGTGCCTTGGCTTCGAAGTCCTGGCGCTCAGGCTGATGGGCAGCAAGCGCATCAAGGCCACGCTGCTCGACGGTTCGGCACTGCTCACCGGCTGGCTGCTGGCGATGAGCCTGCCGCCCTGGGCGCCCTGGTGGGTGGCGGTGCTCGGTGGCTTCATCGCCATCATCATCGGCAAGCAGGTATTCGGCGGGGTAGGGCAGAACGTTTTCAATCCGGCGATGGTAGCGCGGGTAGCCTTGCTGGTGTCCTTCCCGCTACCGATGACGCAGTGGGTTACACCCTTGCCGCTGTCTTCGGCGGCGAGCCTCGATTTTGTGCATAGCCTGCGCCAGTTTCTGACCAGCATGCCGGTGCCCGATGCGATGGCCAGCGCATCGGTGTTGGGGTATTCGAAAACAGAACTCTCGCGTGGCATCGATCTGTTTCACTCGTTGTCCAGCGCGCATGCGCCCAGCATTTCATGGCTGGGCTCCCGTGTTGGCAGTTTCGGCGAGTCGGCCTCACTGCTGATATTTGGCGGCGGTCTGTACCTGCTGGCGCGCGGCATCATCACCTGGCATACACCCGTCGCAGTCCTTGCCGGACTGGCGATTCCCGCGGCCATCGGGCACAGCGTCGATCCGGCGCACTACCTGAGCGCGACGGTGCACCTGCTTTCCGGAGCGGCCATGCTCGGCGCCTTCTTCATTGCGACCGATTATGTGACCTCACCCAATACCGCTAGCGGACAGTTCGTCTTTGGACTGGGGATCGGTTTTCTGACCTGGGTCATCCGCACCTACGGCGGTTACCCGGAGGGGTTGGCTTTTGCCGTGTTGCTGATGAACGCACTGACGCCGGTGATCGATCGCCTGATCAAGCCGCGAATACTCGGCCGCGACCGCAAGGGCAAACCGCTGAGCATTCCCGAATCCGGGGACGCGTGAGATGAGCTTTGCATCCTTCCGCGAAAAGATCGTTTACCAGCCGATCCTGTTGGGCGTATTCGCCCTGTTTGCAAGCGGTTTGCTGGCCCTGGCCTCCAGTGTCACAAGCGATGTCATTGCTGCCGCCGAGGCCAAGGATTTGCGCGACTCGCTTTCCGAAGTGCTGCCTGCGGGCTTTGCCGACAACGACTTTCTCAACGACACCATAGAGATCGAGCGCAACGGCAAGCCGGTGACCATCTATCGCGCCCGCCACAAGAATGTCATCAACGGAGCTATCTTCAAGGTGGCCGAGCGGGGCTACGCGGCGGATATTCAGGTGCTGATGGCTGTCGATGCCGAGGGCCGAACGATCGGCGTGCGCGTGGTCAAACATGCCGAGACGCCGGGGCTGGGTGACAAGATCGAGCTCGGAAAATCGCCCTGGATCAGGGATTTCGACGGCAAGACCCTGGGCAATCCGCCGCTCGAAAGATGGGGCGTGAAGAAGGATGGCGGGATTTTCGATCAGTTTGCCGGGGCAACGATCACGCCGCGTGCCGTGGTCAAGGCCGTGAAGGGCGGGTTGGAGTTCTATTCCGAACACCGCAAGGAAATTCTGGGAGAAAAGTCATGAGCATAAACGTCGGCAGCATCATGAAGGACGGGCTATGGGACCGGAACGTCGTGTTCGCGCAGCTGCTCGCCATGTGTCCGGCCATGGCCGTGACGACCAGCGGGACCAACGGCCTCGGCATGGGGTTGGCGACCACCGCGGTGCTGGTCGCCTCCAACAGCCTGGTGTCGATGATCCGCCACACGGTGAGTTCCCAGGTGCGGATTCCCGTGTTCGTTGTGCTCATAGCGACGCTGGTGACTATCGTTGACATGGCGATGAATGCCTGGATGCACGACCTTTACAAGGTGCTGGGCCTGTTCATCGCGCTGATCGTGGTCAATTGCGCCATTCTCGGTCGGGCCGAGTCCTTCGCCGCCAAGTCCGGAATTCTGGCGTCTGCTGTCGATGGGCTGGCCATGGGGTTGGGCTTTACCGGAGCGCTGATGGTGATCGGCCTGATCCGCGAATTTCTTGGTTCGGGGACCCTGTTCGCGAACGCTTCCAATTTGCTGGGCTCGTCATTCGCCTTTCTTGAAGTTCAAATCCCGGATTACGGCGGTGCGCTGTTGATGATTCTGCCGCCCGGCGGTTTTGCCGTCCTGGGCTTTCTGCTGGCTGGCAAGCGAGTGCTGGAAAAGCAGCTTGGCAAGCGCGCTGAACAAGCGGCCGGTTGTAGCGTCGCCACTCATGCTACTTGAGGAAGAACCATGCAGATTGGTGTAGCCTATTCGGAACCGGGTCAGCAAATCTGGCTGAATATCGAAGTCCCCGACGGGGCGACGGTCAATGAGGCCATCGCGCGATCCGGGATCCTCAAACAGTTTCCAAACGTCGATCTGTCAAGGCAGCGGGTTGGCGTGTTCGGCCTTCTGGTCAAACTCGACGCCACACTCAGGCCGGGCGATCGCGTCGAGATTTATCGGGAAATCATCGCCGATCCGGAAACTGTCCCGCGCCGGGACATGGTCGAAGAATGACTGATGACTGCCTCCCTGCTGTGTAGCGCTCCCCGGAGAATGCTCCGGCGCCTTGCCTGAGCTTCTTCGCGCCCGCGAATACATACTCAAATGCCGTCGCCGCCACTCTGCAAGTGGAGGTAAAACGGGCGCCTCCTGCAACATGACGGAGAAGCGGAAGATAGCCTTGAAAGGAAACCTGAAGGCATGCTATATTAGAAGGCGCTAATTTATATCAGGGGACAGGAATGATCGTTTCATCCGTACTCGACGGCGCCAGAATCACTACCGATATTGGCGACAAGTTTGTCATCGACGCAGACCAGCCGGCGCCTTTTGGCGACGACAAGGCGCCATCGCCATTTGACATCTTCTTGGTGAGCTTCTCTGCCTGTACGGCATATTTCGCCCAACGCTACTGCCGCAAATGGAAATTGCCCCATGAGGGCATCAAGGTCGAGCTTGAATCCGTATTCAATTCCAGGCACGTTCTGACGGACATACACCTCAAGCTCAAGGTTCCGGCAAGCTTCCCACGGGACCACTTTGCGGGCCTGCTGAGAAACGCGGGTGCCTGCCCGGTGAAAAAGGCAATGGAAGCGCCGCCGGCTGTCACGCTGGAATTGATCGAAGCTTGATCGTGGCAGGGCAGCTGAATGGTGGTCGTGGCAAAGTGACATCGGCAAACGAAAGCGCCCCCTTGCCGTCTGAAAAGGAAGTGACAAGGTGAAGAAGAAATACTGGGCAGTCCTCGTGCTTCTGGCGCTGGTCGCATTGGACTGGTATATCCGGGCCCCGGATTCCCGTTCGCGCCAACTGACGAGCGTGATCGAGGCTCAGGCCAGCGCCAAACAGAAGAGCTACCCCTACAAGTTCCGGGTCATGAAAGTGAGCGAAGGTACGGCGATCATGAGCACCCCGCGTAACCGTGAGGTGCCGGCGCTGAAAATGCTGGGCGCTCTTTTCCCCGAGATCGACACGACGAATCCGAACGATCCCGCCTTCATGGCAGCCGAGAAGCGGCTTGCCGACGTACAGTCAGAAGCGAGGGCCATCGTACTGGCCCAACCCGGGATCAAAAGCGTGCGCTGGGAGCTTGATCGAAAATGGTTGGCCGACCACAACATTGATGTGCCCGACAAGTAGTTGAAGCGCCAAGAGCAAATACCCATAGATTGGTAGATGACATGCTGAATGTGCGACAACGGCTACTCAGATCGCTTCGTGCAAGACGATGCCGCTGCGCTCAAAATCCACATCCTTCACGCGAAGCTGCAAGCCCTCGTTGATGCGCATCCCTGTGCCATACAGCAATTGAGCGAACAAGCGATGCTCATCCTCGAGAAAGCACAGAAGTCGGGCAACCTCGTCCGGTGACAAAACGACCGGGAGGCGCTGTTTGGTCCGCGGTCGGCCAATCTCCTTCATCCACGGCAAATCCATTCCAAGCACCTTGCCGTAGAAGAACAAAAGGGCCGATAGCGCCTGCTTGTGTGTCGATGCTGCCACGCGCCGCGTATTGGCCAGCCAGGAAAGGAACGCCTCCACCTCGGCGCCACCCATCGTTGAAGGATGCCGAAGGCCATGGAATCGAATGAACAAACGCACCCAATAGACATAAACGTCCTCCGTGCGTATGCTGTAGTGTAAATAGCGGATGCGCTCGCGCAGTTGATTGAGCACTTTGGCCGATTGCAAAGGGGGGAGAAAAACAGTGCTGCTTTTCACGATCCACTTAATACTGGAGAAAACACCAGTATCTGTGCTTAAAAGTCAGGCTGCAAGGGGTATTGAGGGTACCTCGCGGCGCCGAGTTATGCAGCACGCGCCGGAGTTAGGGCGCAAAACTGTCTCCCTATAACAAAGTTAGAACTCATCTTATGCCATATCACTCGTGTCGCTTTGCTTGGGCTATTTTGTGTGTGCTGTTCTTGCCGATCAAAAGTTTGGCGGCAGACAGTAGCGTTCTTGCCCGTCGGTTTGTCGTTCTCCTCCGGTATGAAGAACAATTTCACAACAACCACGAAGCATGTTTGGCCAATTCAAAAGCGGTCTCTCCGGCACAATTGGTAGCAAAAGACCCTGATAGTTTCTACGGGTTACGACCCACATCTCCTCGGTGGCCAGAAGTTCTTCAGGCGTATGGCCAATACTGGGAAGCCATATGCAGCCGTCCGACAAAGGATGAGTTTTTGACTTCCCTCGCTGCTGTTTATGCGGAAAAAATGTCAGTTGTACAATTAGAAAGTGCAATCCAGTTCTATTCAAGTCCGGTTGGGCAAAAACTAGTCTCAGCACACAAAGGTGCCGCTGCACATGTTAATACCCTTTTTTCTCAGGCCTACACAGAGCAAGTCCCGAATGCCATGGCTGAATTTAACCGTCGTCTAAAAGCAATCGCTGACGCCAAAAAATGAGTTCTAACGATTAAGGTTAGATCGTGATCGCGAAGCGAGCCACGATCTGAACCGGTTGTTGGACA
>NZ_FLQY01000119.1 GCF_900089945.1 Candidatus Propionivibrio aalborgensis
TGCGCTTCCCCGCATGGCGTTGCCGCAGCGCCATCTCGAAATCGGCGGGGTCTGCCTGTGGCGGGATCATCGCTTCGGCACCCTTCTTCAGACGTGCTGTGAACCAGAAGGTGCTCCCCACACCCGGCGTGCTCTCGACGCCAGCCTCGCCGCCCATCTGTTCGGCGAGCCGCCGCGTGATGGCCAGCCCCAGCCCGGTACCGCCATACTTGCGCGTAGTCGAATTGTCGGCCTGTTCGAAGGCGCCGAACAGCCGGGGCAATGTCTCGGGCGCAATACCGATACCGGTATCCTCCACCGCGAAACGTACAAGTACGGACTCTGCATCCTCCTCCTGCAGGCTGAGATGCAGAGTCACGTCACCGGTTTCGGTGAACTTGATCGCGTTGGTGGCATAGTTGAGCAGAGCCTGCTGCAGGCGCGTCTGATCGCCCTGCAGATTGGGCGGGAAAGTCACGGTTTTGACTCGCAGGATCAGGCCTTTGGCCCTGACGCGTTCGGACAGTATGGACGTGAGATTGCCCAACAGATTGGTGAGACTCACCGGCGCTTCTTCCAGGACGAATTTCCCGGCCTCGATCTTCGAAAGATCCAGGATGTCGTTGATGATCGACAGCAGGTGCCGGGATGAACTGTCGATGGTATCGAGTCGTTCGGTCTGCTGCGGTGTGAGATCACCGCGCCGCAGAAGATTGGCCATGCCGACGATGGCGTTCATCGGCGTGCGGATTTCGTGACTCATGTTGGCCAGAAATGCGCTCTTGGCAATGTTGGCGGCTTCAGCGACGGTTTTGGCTTCCCTGAGTTCAGCGGTCCTTGCGGCGACTACTTCTTCGAGGTGCTGGCGGTGTTGTTCGAGCTCGAAAGTCCGCTGCATCACCTGCCGTTCAAGCTGCTGACCATGACGCTCAATGACTTGCCGCTGGCGGCGCTCATCGAGGATGACCGCCAGCATGAAGGCAAAATTTCGGATATGGTCAAGATATGGCGTGAAGTCAGCGGCATTCGCGACGCTGAATTCCAGCGTTCCATAGTTCACGGAGCGCGCCACCAACGGAAAGCCGAATGGCGGCTTGTCGGTAGAAAACTCATGCAACTCGACCTTGCTGACCCCCGGCACGTCTGCGAGCCCTGCGAGCACGAACGGAATGATGGCGCCATCCGGCAGCGACGTGACTACGCTTTGCGTCAGCAGGAGCTGTCCAAGAACTCGGGCGTCAGCCTCCGCGGCCACGATCAACGGGCCCCTGCCGATCAACTCAGATGTGCCAAGAATTCCTCGGCCGGAACGTAGTACGGATTGTGCACGACGGTGCCGCGAATCAGCATCATGGGATGGACCTTCAGAACCTGCATTATCGTTGCGCCGTCAAATGTGTTGGCGTTGTACTGACAGACTGTAGTTATCGGAACCTCCTTCAGCAGCATGCTTACGCGAGATTCATATTCCAGCAGGCGCGACCCACCTGGAATATGCTGGATATCCTCGCTCATCTCGCCGATGACCCGCGCCGCAGTAAATCCGCCGGCGACGGAGGCCTCGTGGAACCGCCGAAGCAACTCAAGCATGCGATCCGGGTCGAAGCGACCGTCCGGAAAATAAGCTTCGCGGTTTTCGGCCATCGAAAACGCGCCTGACTCCGCCAGCTTCTTGCACGGAAAGCCCTTACCAGCCAGTTGCTTGGTCAATTGGTCCTGATCAAGTTTTTGAGTGAAGCAGGCCGTTCGCTCTCCGGCCTCAAGACCGCTACTGAGAAACTTGAGTAGAGCGTCCAGCCGATCCTCATCCTCGCTGAAAATCTGGCACATGTGCGTGCCTGCTGGAAAGATCTGATCGGTGAACCCGAGAGAAATCATGTGCTGTTCGTGCGGCATGACAATTCCTACTCAAAAAATCAAAAAAGGTGGCGAAACCGACAGATCTGTCGAAAAGGCACCTCTGCGCAAAACCTTTCACCGCAGCCGGAAGATTCAATATACGCCTACCGTTACACGTGGGATAGCCCGCATACGCGCGCGACAGTGGCTTCCGGATGGATCAGCGGCAGTGGTGTCGGGCCGGCGCCGTCTTGAGCCTGAGAGGGACAGGCGCCATCAAGAACCGCGAACAGCCATGTGCGCGTCATTTGGCCAAGGCTGCGGTGTTCGATACTTGGTTTCCTTACCCTAGGGTGGGTCGGCTGCTGGCTCGGATCGTTCACCGAACGTCACTCCATGAAATGCATTGCCCACTGTTGTTTGCGCAATCCAAAATTCGCAGCCAGCCGCAAGAATCGAGCCGACGGTACCGCATGCATGATGGACGCTTGAGACTGCTTTTCCAAGATGCGCCCTTGATTCAAACAGGGAAAGTAGGCTGTCATGTGTTTTGCGCATGGTCAGCTCCTCGCGTTTGACCCGGGTGCGCGGGTCAGCGATACTCTTCCTTCCCGAAACCACACCCAGCCATTGAT
>NZ_FLQY01000120.1 GCF_900089945.1 Candidatus Propionivibrio aalborgensis
AGTGCCGGGTCGGCGCTGCCTTCGGCCACCTGCATGAGCAGGCTGACCGCGTCGCCCGCGGCGACACCGCGCAGTCCGATCAGCAGCTCGCCTTCGTCCGGGTAGTGCGGCAACAGGCGCACCGTCTTGTCGCTCACATAGTCGAGCTGCTCGCGAAGAAAGGCGTGTTCGCGTGCCTGCCCGAAGCAGCCGACACGGAAAAACTGCACGTCCGTGCCGGTGAATCCGGCTTCGCCGGCACTGCCGGTCAGACTCATATCGACCGTATCGGAGACAGCGCTGTAGCCCAGTTGGATGCCCTGTACCGTCGGCGTGTAGGGTTCGTTGAGCACGGTGCCGTCCTGGGCGATGGCATGCTGCACCGACTCCCGCCGGTAGTCGGCGTGCAGGAAGTCTTCTTGCAGGGCGACGGTGATGAAGCCGCTGCGCGGTGTTGGTGCGGGCACCAGCGGTCGGCTCTGCATCGGATTGGCGAGCTTGCGGCGGCGGCCCAGCCAGCGGCCGATGCCGCTGCCCGAGAAGAGCATGGCGTACAGGCGGCGATCGGCGCGTTCGTGCAGCAGCGAACCCTGCTCGGCGGTAACCGGGGGTGCGCTCGGCGAGAGTCGGGTGACGCCAAGGTCATCGCGCAACATGATGTCCTGCGCAGTCGAGCTGAGTTGTCCGCTTCGGTCCTGATACACGAGGCGAGCCGTTACGCCATTGCTCAGGCGGCTCTGATTCTGATAGTTGGCATACCATGCCTGCAGGTTGCTTGGGGCGGCTTGCCAGGCAAAGCTGACATGCAGATCGGTGAGTCGCTTGGAGAGCGCTTCTTCACTGCCGATCATGAAACGGGAGCCGGCCACTGGCTGCGGGCCGAAAGGCTGAAAGGCTTTCTTCGGATTCAGACTGCCGTTGTCATTTTCCAGCGTCAGCGTTTGTACTCCTTCAACATCGACGCGGATACGTACGGTGCTGAGTGTGAGATTCTCAAGATCTGAATATCCCAGAGCGGTTCCCGTCAGCAGCAACTGGACGATCGGGGCCTGCGCGCTGAAGGCCTGCCCGTGCAGTGTGGCCTGGTAGTCGACCAGCGCCGCATCGGTCGCTTGCAGGCTGAAGCTTGCGCTCAGGGTTTGTCCCTGCAATTCGCAATCGATGGCGAACGGTCCCAGCCAGCCTTTCGGGCCGGTGACATAAGCCTGGAAGGCGGCAGCGAAACTTGCTGCGCCGTGTACGCTGCCATTGAGTCCGCCGAGGGTCAGATCGAGACTGACCTTGCGCGTGCCTTCGAGCATGCGCAGTACTGGTGACGCAAGCGCCAGGCCGATCGGTGCGGCAGGCAGAGTATTGCTGCCAAAGGCTCGCCATTTGGGTTGTGCCTTGTCGAGTTCGCCACCGAGTCCGTCGGACGAATTGGCGACTGGCGCGAAGTACACCCCGCTGCTGTCCCGGTATGCGCTGTGCAGTGCGGCGACCTGGCCATGACCGACTACGACCTCGCGCACCGGTTTGTAGAGCAGTTCGACGCCGCTGTCGTCCTTGCCTGCCGAGAAAGCCTGCTCGGGCGTGACCGCTAGCGGCGCTACGCCCTTCTTTAGTTCGAGCAGCAGATGTGCGTGGTCGGGCTGTGCCGGGCGCGGCTCAAAACGCAGCACGCGTTTGAACTGAAAATCCATGTGCCGCGCCGTGAAATCATTGAGTAGCGCCTGGGGTTGTCGATATAGTTCGAAGAAGCTGCCGAGCAGGCCGATGTGCGGCGGAACGCTGCCGTCCTGACGGGCGAGCAGGCTCGCCTCATCGTCCTTCGGGAAGAACTCGCTCCAGTCACCACTCGCCTGCTCCGGGTCATGCGCATAGAAGCGCATCAGCGCGGCCTGTGCGCGGGCTTGCGCCAGCAGTTTGGCGCTATCACGCTCGTCGACCTGGAAGAACTGCGTGTCGAACTCCGGCGGCGTGCGATCTCCCTGGCTCTGGCCAAGTTGCGAGATCATGTTCTGGATGATGTCCTGTTCAGCCACGGCAAGTGATTCCTGTCATTCTCACGCGGCGCCCGACACCGAACCAAGAACTTCATTGGCGTCGGTCCGATAGAACGGGAAGACCAGATTGAAGCGCGAGTTGGTGCTGCGTACTTCGTATTCGAGCAGCACGCGCAGCGAGCCCTCGTTGGGATCGGGGCTGTCGATCTGCAGATTGATCAACTTGATGCGCGGCTCGTAGATCAGGATCGCCGTACGCACCCGGTCAAGCATCAGGCTGCGCAAGGTGGTGCTCATCGGTTCGAACATCAGGGCATGCATGTCCAGCCCGAATTTCGGTTCCAGAAAACGTTCGCCGGGCACGGTGCCGAAGAGGATTTTCAGACTTTCCTGAATATCCTGTTCGTCGCGGCTCATGACCACGCCATCGCCGGCAAAGCGCGGCGGGAAGCTCCAGCCCGTGCCAAGGAAGTTGTCATAGAGTTCTGCGTTGTCAGCCATCAGATTCCCTTTGCGCTCATTGATGTCTTCAGCCGATCATGATGGTGGGTTGGCCGACCGCCGCCATCGCGCCGCAAATACACGCGTCCGTCGTGCGCAGGGCGGGAACGCCGCCAAACATAACCGTACTGCTGCCGCTGGGGAAAACGCTGACGGTGGGCTGGTGTCCTGTGGGCGGCAAAGAGCACACGTGCATGTCGCCTGCCACGGCTGCTGGCTTGCCGCCAATCAGTACGGTGGCCGAACCGGGGCCGACGATGGTGCCGCCATGGGTGCTGATGTCGCCTACGCAGACCGCGAATGCCATTTATATGCCTCCTGTCGCCTCAATTGATCTGCACCATGCCGCCCTTGAGCTTGGTCACCGCACTGCTCGACAGTTCGGCCTGGGTACCGCCTTCGAGTTTGAGTTCGGTGCCGCCCTTGGCGCTGAACGAGGTGCCCGATTCCAGTTGCACCTCGGTTCCCGCTTTCAGCGTGAGCGCCTTGCTGCTCTCAATGGTAATGCCATCGGTATTCATGGTAATGGTGTTGCTGTTCTGGTCAGCGAGGACGATGGACGTGTCGTCTTCGCTGAGCGTGATGCTGTTGCCTGCCGGCGTGTCAATGATGATGACCTTCTTCTCGTCGTTGAAGTTGATGCGCAGCCCTTCGCGGCTGACATAGCCCTTCTCGTGGTTGTCGTCGGACCCCTGGATCGGTGCGGGCAGCGCGCTGCTGTGCAACATGCCGAGAATCACCGCGTGACGCGGATCTTCATCGAGGAAGCCGACCACGACTTCGTCGCCGATCTCGGGACGGAAAAAGAACCCTCGCTCCTTGCCGGCGTCCAGGCTGGCCACGCGAGCCCAGATACCTTCGTCATCCTTGCCGACAATCGGCAGGCGGATCCGTACGCGGTCCTCGCCGTCCGGATCTTCGTTGCTCACCACGACACCGATCTGAAGGCCGGCAACGCGGGCGAGCAGGGCGCCTGCAGGGGGGGCCGACATGTCGTCGGGCGGCAGCTTGTCGAGTCCGCCGAATTGCACGTGCGTTTTCCAGCCTTGCACCAGATCGAATTCATGGCGCACGCCGCTGACGAAAACCTTGCCGTTGAAGCGGGTGCCGACTCCGGCGAGGACGACGACGTCACCCGGCTTGAGCGCACCGATGCCTTCGCACTTGCCGCGACCGCTGACCTTGTTGACGCGGGAGCGCAGCCATTCACCATCGGCCCAAGCCTGCGCCTCGGCTTCGACGAGGGCGGCATGGCGCAGTTCCAGCGATTCGGCTGCGGCCACGGCCGCAAGATCGTCACCGGAAAGATTGCCCGGCCCGGTGAATCCGGGCGAATTGCCGTCGACTTCGAGCAGGCTTTGCTGGGCCGGGTCCCAACTGATGCTGCGCACGGCAGAGAACTGTGCGCGCGCATCGATTTCGGCATCGAACTCCAGCAGCGTCGCACCGAACTGCAAGGTGCAACGCGGCGGCGCATTGACGGCCGGCTTGCCGACGATGATCTTGTCGCCGGCGGGCCATATCAACAGGCCGTTGGCATGAGCGCGGGCGAGCATGAAGTCCCAGTCGCTGGTGTGAAACTGCACCAGTTGCTTGTGTTTGAGCGATGTTGCCGTTATCTCGCCGATCAGGCCGGACTTGCCAAGAAGCGCTTCGATCACCTCGCTGTCGGACTGGTCGAAGTAGCTCGAATTGCTGCGCCCCACAGTCATCTTCATCGCCGCATGGCGACAGTCGATGATCAATTGCGGCGCACTGGAGTCGCGAACCTTCACGTTCAGCCGCACGATGATTCCCTTGAACAGCGAGTCCTGACCACTGCCGGCACCGGCGAGGATTTCGATGCGCTTGCCGGGCTTGAGCAGATCGCTGTTGCTGAGCGGGAAGTCGCTGCTGGCAGCATTTCCGTCCAGATACACCAGACGCGCCGTGGCGATACGGTTGACCACCAGACTGACGCTTACTGTCAGCAACTGGTTTTCGCGCGGCATCGCCTGATCCTCCACCTTGACGGTGAATTCGCGATGCGTAGCGGCAATCGGCAGGGCGCGTGTTTCCGACATCATTTTTCCAGCGGCGGAAAGAAGATTCTCATGCCGGGAAGGATGTTGCGGAAATCATCTATCCCGTTCGCCTCGGCCACGCGCAGGTAGAGGCGCGGGTCGCCATAGATCTCGTTGCACAGAACCGGCAATTTATCGCCTGCCTTGATGACTCTCAGGTGGGTCAGGTCGGGAGACTGATCCTGTGCCATCGCTACCCGCGTGGTGTCATCGGAATTGTCGGTAAAGCTTGCCGTGATGACCGCACGCAGCGGTATGCCATTAGGCTGGAACAGTTTGTAGGCAATCGATGCGCTCTTGAGCACGCAGCGCTTTACCGTGAGCGTGCCCCAGCTCACCTTGAGGTAGTTGGGACGGTGAATATCGCCGTTGTAGCCGGTGACCGTCTGGAACTCCTCGATCTTCTGCTGCACATCGATGCGCTCGCCATTGGCCCCGGTGCCGTCAAGAAAGAAAGTCAGGGCGAGGTCTCCCGGTTTCATCTTCTTGAAGTTCATGCGGCTACCCGTCGTGCCTGAACCCTGTGCCGCGTCATACTCCATCTCGTATGACAGAGTGATTTCGTTCGGGTTGACGTAGGATGTGAACTGACTCGCCGGCTCGCCCGAGTAATCGGGTGTCGTGTAGGCGAGGATCAGCAGCTTCTCCAGCGTGCCGCGGTCAGAGGCGCTCATGATCTATCGTTCCTCACGTTCGCGCAGGATGTCGAGCACACGTTCGACGCACTCGGCAACGATTTCCTGTTTGCTCTCGGTCGCCGTAGGCGGCGCGTTGCCGCCGCCGGCAGCCTGGTTGGTGACTTCCACCGAAATAACGACTTCATCGACGATGATGGTCATGGTGCGTCCTCAGGAGCGATCCACAGAAAAGCGCTGGTAAAACAGTTGCAGCGATTCGATGACGACGGTATTGCTCGAAGCGCTCAGATCGGTAATCGCCCATTTTGTCGGGTAGGCACCGACCAGATGCCACGTCATCAGCGGTTCGTGCGACTCATTGAGCAGTTTGACATCCACATTCTTGGGCTCGATCCGGTATTCCTCGATGCATTGCCGTGACCAGTTCCACACCTCCGAATTCCGCAAGAGCCCCCGCTTCAAGACCAGCTCGGGATACTTTGCGCGGGTCGGATACTTCTGGATGAAGCGGTTCTCGCCACCTTCCGCGACCTCTTCGGTTCCCATTTCCACCGAAAGTCCGCTGACCTCGGTGAAGCGCACGTCGTGATCGTTGGGCGGCAGTCCCAGAACCTCCACCTTGAAGTGGAATCCGACCGGTGGGTAATAATTGGCCATGGCGAAATGCGTTTGGCTGGCTAGGATCTATCAGTCGTTCTGCAGTTCCAGTCCTTCGTGAGCCAGTTCGATGGATTCGATGGCCACCTCGTTGCCCGAGGCCTTGAGCGCAGGCCCCTCGACCTTGACCGGGAAGGCGTTCTGCGCTTTCCAGACCATCACCGGCTCGTGCTTCTCGTTGAGCAGGCTGATAACGATGTCGCGGCGCTCTACGGTATTGAGCTTGACGGTGGAGAGCCAGTTGAAAAAATCGTTGTCGCTCTTGATGATGCCGCGCTTGAGCGTGATGTTGCTGAACTTGCGCAAGCCGGGCATCTTGATTGACGAGTACTCCGGAAACGATCCGTCACGATATTCGATGGCCTGGTTCTCCTGCGTCAGGCCGGTGACTTCCGAGAAGCCGATGCGTGTGCCACCCCACTGCACGGTGAAATGAAACGCGGGTAATGGATATTGAGCTGGCATGATGAGTTGTCCTTAGGTCTGAGGTTGATCGGTCGATGCCAATGGGGTCAGGAGGTCTGCAACTTGTGCGAGAACTGGAGGATGATGAATTCCGCCGGACGCACGACAGCCATGCCGATCTGAACGTTCATGCGGCCTTCGAGGATGTCTTGGGCGTTCATCGTCACGCCCAGGCCACAGCGCACAAAGAAGGCTTCCTTTGGCGTGGCGCCGGCGAGTGCGCCTTCGCGCCATTTTTGTGTCAGGTAGTTCTCGATCATGCCGCGTACCTTGACCCAGGTATTGGCGTCATTGGGCTCGAATACCGCCCAGTAGGTCGATTTCTTGACCGATTCCTCGACCATGTTGAAAAAGCGGCGCACCGAGATATAGCGCCATTCATTGTCATTTCCTGCAAGCGTGCGCGCACCCCATACCAGAGTGCCCTTGCCGGAAAACGCGCGAATGGCATTGATCGACTTGCCGGCGACCGCGTCGACGTTGAGACCGTCGGTATCCGAAGTGTCGAAATTCACCAACGGGCCGATGACGCTGTTCAGACTCACATTCGCCGGTGCCTTCCAGACACCACGCTGGTTGTCGATCAGTGAATAGATGCCGGCGATCGCCCCGCTGGGCGGACAACTGGTCAAGGTATTGTTGATGCCCTTGATGAGATTGCTGTAAACACCGAAGTTTTCAAGCAGGCTCTGCTCATAGGTGCTGCGGTAACTCGACGCGCCAGTGACCAGACTGTTGATGACGCCGCTGGCGGCTGAGAATGCCGCGTTGATCGACGGCAGGGAAGCGTTGAGCAGTTCGGTTTCTGCGGTCAAGGCGGGCGGTATGCCGGTAGTGCTCGCTGCCGGGGGCGTGGCTGCGAATATGCCGTCCCACTGCGGGCCGTCGGCATTGAGCCCCGCGCTCCACTGCAGCGTGTAGGCAAAAGGTCCGGCATCCATGCGGCTTTTGAGTTCCTGCTCGAAAGCAATCAGTTTGCCGAAGGCATCTTTCAGCGGTGAGGAAATACTTGCGCCGGCGTCGTTGCGCAGCTTGACGTGAGCTAGCGGGACACCGCCGTTGGCGCAGGCGTCGACCAGTTCCGCTAGTTTGTACAGATAGGCGAACAGGTTTTGCATGTCTGCCGCAGTCGGGCTGGAACGGTACTCGGTCATCAGCTCGGCCTGGCGTGCGGTGACACTTTTTCCGCTGGCGCCGGTTGCCGTTGCGATGCGCGCAGCGAAACCGTCAACGTCAGCCTGTGCGTCGTCGATGGACTTCATCAGCGCCAGTAAATCGGCATCCGGTGTCAGGCTTTGCAGCGTGACCGCCGATCCGCCTTTTTCGACGACTGACTTGATGTTGGCATAGCCCACATTCTTGCTGTAGTTGAGTTTGAGCCAAGGGGTGTAGGCGGCGCCGTACTTGAGGTGATTGATTCCAAGTTTGTCGCGGAATGCGGTGCCTAGCGGGTCGTCACTGCGGGTGTCGAGCACCGTCACGCGGTCGCCCAACGCACCGCATTGCGCCAGCGCGGCCTGCTGAACGACGGCCATGTTGTCGGCCGACAGCGAAGCCGCGTCGGGGAACAGCAGGATGGTCGGCTCGTCATATTTCTTGAGCGCCTCGACACCGGCCTTCAGTTTGGTGTGGTCCGGGGCGGTTTGGTAATTGTCGGCACCGACGGATACAACGTAGCAATCGCCGCCGCCGTTGTCGAAAAACAAACGAAGGCTGTCGTACAGGTAGAAATTGGAACTTATGTCGGCGCGTACGAAGTTGTTGGTATCGTCGAGGACCACCTTGGTCACCACGATTTGCGGTCCCTTGCCAAACAAGGCTTCGTACTCAAGCAGCGATTTGAGGCGCGTAGGCACATTCACCAGGTCGCCGCCGACAATGCGTCGGGCAAATTCGGTGTAGCCGACAAAAGCGGGAATGGCCGTCTCAACCTCGGCAACCGAGGGCGGGAAGACGGAGATTTCTTCGACGTAGACATCCGGAGTTCGATAAGTTGGCATGGTTGGGCCTCTAGGGTTTGGACAGGTGAACGATGAAATCTGCCTTCGCCCGTTCAGGGCCCGGCAGCGGCAAGTGCTCGATCAGGACGGTAGAGTTGCGGCTGAGGTGCAATTTCCTCAGACCGCGCTCTTTCCGCGCAACTTCGGTTTGGGACTGGAATACGGCAATTTGTACGCTGCTGTCCCCGAGCAGCGAATCCTTGATGAAGCCGTCCGGGAACGGCGCGACAAGACGGGTGAATGTGATCTCGTCCCGCCCCTCGGCGGAAAACCCCTCGTCAACGATGTTCAGTTGATTGAACTCGTCGGGCTGCCAGTTGCGGGCAACCACGTAATAGCGCAAGGTTTCCTTGCGCACGGCAAAATTCAATGTGAAGTTCGCCGCATTCGTATAGAAGGCGGCATCGATGCGCAATGCCAGCAGACCCCATACGCCTGTATCGCGAAGACTCGCGTCGACGAACAGCTTGCGCGTATGCAGTAGCCCCGGGCCGTAATCTTCCTCGATCCGGTACTCGCCCGGTGCCAGGCCGCGCGTGTCGTAACTCGTTGCGGCTTCGGCAAGCTGTCGTGTTTCCAGGATGTTGGCATGTGCGTCGAGCAGGCGCAGGGTGACCGGGCGCGACGCAAGTTTTGGTGCCAGGCCGTAAAGGCCGGCAGTAAGCTCCACCCCCTGCGGTGCATCGAGCGTTGCTGGCAGTGTGGCATTTGCATACAGTGGTGTCAGTGTGGTATCGGTGATCACCGGCATGGTGATGTTGCTGAAGACCGGGTTGGCCAGGCGCAGGCCAAAATGCAGTGTCTGCCCGGCCAGGCTACTGAGCGGCACGCCGGGACTCTCGGCCTCATACAGCAAGTGCAGTTCGCCATTGAGCATGCGTGCCAGCATGCGGCCGCCGCGCAACAATTCGTGGGTACTCCGACTGGGCATGAATTCGATATCACTGCATGCATGGCTGTAGTAGCCATGCACCGGTGAGACTTTCGCGAGCGGGGCGAAGCTGATATTCATTTGTCGTGCAACGCCGTTTCGATGATCGTAATCGGCTTGCCGATGCTTTGCGGTTCGACATCCTGCAGCAGCACCATGCGCACCCG
>NZ_FLQY01000121.1 GCF_900089945.1 Candidatus Propionivibrio aalborgensis
CCGACAGCGAAGCCGCGTCGGGGAACAGCAGGATGGTCGGCTCGTCATATTTCTTGAGCGCCTCGACACCGGCCTTCAGTTTGGTGTGGTCCGGGGCGGTTTGGTAATTGTCGGCACCGACGGATACAACGTAGCAATCGCCGCCGCCGTTGTCGAAAAACAAACGAAGGCTGTCGTACAGGTAGAAATTGGAACTTATGTCGGCGCGTACGAAGTTGTTGGTATCGTCGAGGACCACCTTGGTCACCACGATTTGCGGTCCCTTGCCAAACAAGGCTTCGTACTCAAGCAGCGATTTGAGGCGCGTAGGCACATTCACCAAGTCGCCGCCGACAATGCGTCGGGCAAATTCGGTGTAGCCGACAAAAGCGGGAATGGCCGTCTCAACCTCGGCAACCGAGGGCGGAAAAACGGAGATTTCTTCGACGTAGACATCCGGAGTTCGATAAGTTGGCATGGTTGGGCCTCTAGGGTTTGGACAGGTGAACGATGAAATCTGCCTTCGCCCGTTCGGGGCCCGGCAGCGGCAAGTACTCGATCAGGACGGTAGAGTTGCGGCTGAGGTGCAATTTCCTCAGACCGCGCTCTTTCCGCGCAACTTCGGTTTGGGACTGGAATACGGCAATTTGTACGCTGCTGTCCCCGAGCAGCGAATCCTTGATGAAGCCGTCCGGGAACGGCGCGACAAGACGGGTGAATGTGATCTCGTCCCGCCCCTCGGCGGAAAACCCCTCGTCAACGATGTTCAGTTGATTGAACTCGTCGGGCTGCCAGTTGCGGGCAACCACGTAATAGCGCAAGGTTTCCTTGCGCACGGCAAAATTCAATGTGAAGTTCGCCGCATTCGTATAGAAGGCGGCATCGATGCGCAATGCCAGCAGACCCCATACGCCTGTATCGCGAAGACTCGCGTCGACGAACAGCTTGCGCGTATGCAGTAGCCCCGGGCCGTAATCTTCCTCGATCCGGTACTCGCCCGGTGCCAGGCCGCGCGTGTCGTAACTCGTTGCGGCTTCGGCAAGCTGTCGTGTTTCCAGGATGTTGGCATGTGCGTCGAGCAGGCGCAGGGTGACCGGGCGCGACGCAAGTTTTGGTGCCAGGCCGTAAAGGCCGGCAGTAAGCTCCACCCCCTGCGGTGCATCGAGCGTTGCTGGCAGTGTGGCATTTGCATACAGTGGTGTCAGTGTGGTATCGGTGATCACCGGCATGGTGATGTTGCTGAAGACCGGGTTGGCCAGGCGCAGGCCAAAATGCAGTGTCTGCCCGGCCAGGCTACTGAGCGGCACGCCGGGACTCTCGGCCTCATACAGCAAGTGCAGTTCGCCATTGAGCATGCGTGCCAGCATGCGGCCGCCGCGCAACAATTCGTGGGTACTCCGACTGGGCATGAATTCGATATCACTGCATGCCTGGCTGTAGTAGCCATGCACCGGTGAAACTTTCGCGAGCGGGGCGAAGCTGATATTCATTTGTTGTGCAACGCCGTTTCGATGATCGTAATCGGCTTGCCGATGCTTTGCGGTTCGACATCCTGCAGCAGCACCATGCGCACCCGGTAGGCTACCGAGGGCAGGTACTTGCTGCCCAGATAGGCCCACATCTGGTTGAGCTGCTCGGTAGAGAGCGCAAGCATCTCGACGATCAGCTTGTTGATGCGGGGGTCAAGTCCGGGGTATTCCTCCGGTGTGAACACCGGATGTGCCTGGAAGAAAGTTATCAGGTTCGACAGAAACCGCAGGGACTGCTCGTACTTGTCGGCCTTCGAAGGGCGTGTGTGAAAGAGCACGCTGAGGTTCAGCTTGATTTCGGGTTGCAGTACCACATGGCTGCCATTCACATACGCATACTCAGGCAGATGCTCACGCATGATGCGGTCTTCTTCGATATTGACCAGTGTCAGGCCGATGTTGTCGGCCGCAGTCGCCCACTTGCCCGCGTCATCGACAATCTGTCCGGTGACAACCTCGCCGAGTCCGCTCGCCGACAAGGCGCGCTTTTTCAGGTGGGTATTGACTTCGTCAGCAAGAAACTTGATCGCAATGTCCAGCATCGCTGCTCCAGTTCGTCCTGATCCGAATGGCGTTCTCGTTCATTGTCGAGTCACTTGCAGCCCTTGGCTGTGTACCTGGTTGGTGTGCAAAGTGAAGCGCCGCCGCGTGTTGAACTCATTACCTGACAGCATGGTTGGATCGGAGTTCCCGGAGGCCATACTCGAATACATTTTCGGGCGATGCTACCCGAAGCGATTTGATCACGCAATGCTGAGCGGTTTGAAAGACTGCTCGTCGTGCCGACCATCGATTCACCAGTTTTTCTTGATGGTCCGAGTTGGATTTGGTTGCAGAAGCCACATAAAAAAGGGCGCCACAAGGGCGCCCAAAGGAGGTTGTCTGCGAAAAGATATCAGATGTGGTAAGCCGACTCGCCATGCGAAGTGATGTCCAGACCTTCGCGCTCTTCTTCTTCCGGCACACGCAGACCGATGAACATGTCGACCACCTTGAAGGCGACCAACGAAACCAGGCCGGACCACACGACTGTCGTACCCACGCCCCACAACTGGTTGATTACCTGGGCG
>NZ_FLQY01000122.1 GCF_900089945.1 Candidatus Propionivibrio aalborgensis
CGAGAGGCTGGCCCGGAAAGCCGAAAATGTGGCCGATCCGGTCTGCGCCCTGATGTTTTCGTGCATTGGCCGGGGCCCCTATTTCTATGGCGGCGAAGACTGCGACCTGGACGTTCTGCGCGAACGCTTTCCCGATCTCCCCGTACTCGGCACCTACGGCACCGGCCAGATCGCGCCGATAGCAAGCGGAGAAGGAGGTGGAGGAGGCGGAGAATTCGGCTTGAATTCGCAAAACTGCCAGATGCAGAACGCCGTTGTCACCGCACTGGTCAGCAGGCAAACGAAGGATGCTGATGTTCAATCCGTCACGTGAGCAGGTTCGCCGCTTCTTTTGCGAATCCTGGCGCAAACACCGCCAACGCCAGGTGCTCGAAGGGGCCGAAGCCACCGCAGCCGACCTGATCGAGCAGCATCCCGAATACCACGCTCTGCTAGAGAATCCGGAGTCCGCAGTGGAGCAGGAATTCACCCCCGAAGGCGGGCAGATGAACCCGTTCCTCCATCTGTCGCTGCATCTGGCCATCGCTGATCAAATCAGCATCGACCAACCATTCGGCATTCGCGCGGCCTACCACGCCTTGCGCACACGACTCGACGTGCACGAAGCCGAACATGTGATCCTGGAGTGTCTGGGCGAGACGCTCTGGCGTTCCCAGCGCGAAGGAACGGCGATGGATGCCAATCAGTATCTGGAATGTGTCCGGCGCTCTGCCGGAAAGTGAACCCGGTCATCAACCGCCGCCGGTGGCAGATCCGTTCAAGCGCTCCTGGTGTATGCTGATGCCCTATGCAGAGGCGTGCTGCCTTTCACAGATTCTTACGCGGCAAAACTGCTCGCGATAACAAGGTTATGCGCTATAGAAAATTGATATGGCACTTGAAGTGATTGATTCAGTTATAGCCATTCCGGGCGGGAGCATCTTCGTCCGTCGTTGGAACCGCAACAGCAGCGAACACTTACCGATTGTCTTGTTGCATGACTCACTGGGTTCCGTGGAGATGTGGAGAGAGTTCCCGGCGACCCTTGCAACGGAAACCGCCAGAACGGTGATTGCTTACGACCGGATTGGATTCGGAAAGTCGTCACTGCGAACATATCCCGCTTCAAGCAGGTTCATTGATGAAGAAGCGCAGATCTATTTCCCCGCGGTCTCCAAGGCTATGGGGTTGGGCCGCTACATCCTGTTCGGGCATAGCGTCGGTGGTGGAATGTCTCTTGCCATTGCCGCACATCAAACCGATAAATGTGCGGCGGTCATTACTGAATCCGCTCAGGCTTTTGTAGAGGAGCGGACGCTTTCCGGAATCCGGGCGGCAAAGCAACATTTTGAGGATGGTGCTCAGTTTTCAAGGCTTTCAAAATGGCACGGCGAACGAGCCAGGTGGGTATTGGAGGCATGGACTGAGGTCTGGTTATCTCCGGAGTTTCGCGAGTGGACACTCGACACCTATCTAAGCAGAATTCATTGTCCAGTTCTCGCCATTCATGGCGACACCGACGAGTTCGGCTCTAGTGCATTTCCGCGCCGAATAACGGAGGGGGTATGCGGGCCGGGTAGGATGGAGATTATTTCTCCATGCGGGCACGTTCCACACCGTGAAAAAGAAAGAGAGGTTCTTGAATTGGCTAAAGGGTTCCTGGCTGAATTTCATGTTCCGTAATTGGGTGCGAACGCGCTAACAACAGCTTCCAAGGGACGTCCTCGCCCTCGGCGAGGACGTCTACTAGAAATGCAGCGGTCGCTTGTCGCAGGCCAACGCCGCTTCATGCACCACTTCCGACAAGGTCGGGTGAGCATGACAAATGCGCGCGAGGTCTTCGCTCGCCGCGCCGAACTCCATCGCCACGACAGCCTCTGAAATCAGTTCCGAGGCATTGGCGCCAATGATGTGCACACCGAGGATGCGGTCGGTTTTGGCGTCGGAAAGCATCTTGACGAAGCCGGTTGTGTCGCCCATGCCCAGCGCTCTGCCATTGGCCGCAAAAGGAATCTTGCCAACCTTGCAAGCCACACCATCCGCCTTGAGTTGCTGCTCGGTCTTGCCGACCCAGGCGATTTCCGGACTGGTGTAAATCACCCACGGAATGGTGTCGAAATTGCAATGGCCCGATTGACCGGCCATCAGCTCGGCGACCATGACGCCCTCCTCCATGGCCTTGTGTGCCAGCATCGGGCCGGAAACCACGTCACCGACTGCCCATACACCCTGGAGATTGGTGCGGCATTGACCGTCGACATCGATACGACCGCGCTCGTCGAGTTTGAGACCGACGGCTTCAGCATTCAAGCCGTTGGTATACGGAATGCGTCCGACCGAAACAATGAGACGATCGGCTTCGAGGTTCTGTGCCTTGCCGTCCTTGTCAGTGTAGGCGATGGAGACACCCTTCTTCGACGGTTTGGCTTCGCCGATCTGCACGCCAAGCTGAATGTTCAAACCTTGCTTGACGAATACCTTGGCGGCCTCCTTGGCAACATCGACGTCGGCCATGGAAAGGAACTCGGGCAGGGCTTCGAGAATGGTCACTTCCGAGCCGAGCCGACGCCAGACGCTGCCCATCTCCAGACCGATCACTCCCGCGCCAATGATTACCAGCTTCTTCGGCACGGCGTCGAGATCAAGCGCACCCGCGTTGTCGCAGATGATCTTGTTGTCGACCGGAATGCCCGGCAGATGGCGAGCCATGGAGCCGGTGGCGATGATGACCTGTGTGGCTTCCACAATTGCATCGCCCACCTTGATCTGCCAGCCCGCTGCACCCTGCGCGACAAAGGAACCGTGCCCGTTCAGCAGGGTAACCTTGTTTTTCTTGAACAGCCCCTTGATACCGCCGGTAAGCTGATTGACGATGGCATTCTTGCGGCCAATCATGGTCGGCACGTCGATCTCTGGCGTGCCCACGGAGATTCCCTGAGCGGCAAAGCCGTGTCCAGCTTCTTCGAACAGATGAGAGGTATGCAACAGCGCCTTGGACGGGATGCACCCGACGTTCAAACAGGTGCCACCCAAACGCGGCTCGCCCTTGGGATCGGCGTAGGCATTGGACTCGCAGCAGGCAACTTTGAAACCGAGCTGGGCAGCGCGGATAGCCGCCACATAGCCGCCAGGGCCGCCACCAATAACGAGCACATCAAATTGTTTGGACATGAGAACTCCTCAATTCTTCACCACCAAGACACAAAGGCACCAAGCAGCACCAAGAATTCACGAACTGCCTGGTGAACCCTGGTGTTCCTGGTGCCCTTTTGTGGTTAGCCTTTATTAAACTCCGAGCAGGAGGCGAGCCGGATCTTCCAGCGCTTCCTTCATTGTGACCAGACCAAGGACCGCTTCGCGCCCGTCAATGATGCGGTGGTCGTAGGACATGGCCAGATAGTTGATCGGCCTGACGACGACCTGGCCGTTTTCGACAACGGCGCGGTCCTTGGTAGCGTGAATGCCAAGAATCGCCGATTGCGGTGGATTGATGATCGGCGTCGACAGCATCGAACCAAAAACGCCGCCGTTGGAGATGGAGAAGGTGCCGCCGGTCAGGTCTTCCATCGACAGTTTGCCATCCTTGGCCTTCTGGCCGAATTCGCCAATCTTCTTCTCGATGTCTGCAACGCTCAACTGGTCGGCATCGCGCAGGATCGGAACGACCAGTCCACGCGGGCTACCCACCGCAATGCCGATGTCGATGTAGCCGTGATAGACGATATCGTTGCCATCGATCGAGGCATTGATGATCGGGAACTTCTGCAGGGCGGCTACGGCCGCCTTGACGAAAAAGCCCATAAAGCCGAGGCGAACGCCATGCGCCTTCTCGAACTTGTCGGCATATTGTTTGCGTAGCGCCATCACCGGCGCCATGTTGACCTCATTGAACGTTGTCAGAATGGCGTTGGTCGATTGTGACTGGACCAACCGTTCGGCGACCCGGGCGCGAAGGCGCGACATCGGTACGCGCTGCTCGGGTCGATCCCCGAGGGCAATTGATACCGCCGGCGCCGGGGCCAAGGTGAAAGAGGGCGCCGAAGACGGTACGGATGCCGGCGGCGCAGCCGGCGCAGGTGCGGCGGCAACTTTCGCGCTTGCCCCAAGTGCGTCTTCCTTGGTTATGCGACCACCGCGACCGGTTCCCGCCACATCGATTGCAGTGAGTCCTTTTTCCTCGAGTATCTTGCGCGCCGCCGGCATGACCACTCCGGCCGCCGACGCTCCGGTAGTCGGCTGAGGTGCCGGAGCTGTGGCGGGTGCCGTATTGACTACTGGCTCTTCCCTGGGAGCGGGGGCGACAGAAGTTACCGTGGCCGTAGCCTCAGTATCGATACGGGCAATCAATTCTCCAGCCACGACGGTATCGCCGTTCTGCTTGATGATTTCCGTCAGCACACCCGTTGCCGGCGCGGGCAACTCAAGGACGACCTTGTCGGTCTCGATGTCAATCAGGTTTTCGTCCCTCGAAACGCCCTCACCTGCATTCCTGTGCCAGGCTACAAGGGTCGCTTCGGCGACAGACTCTGATAACTGCGGAACTTTGACGTCGATGATCATGTTCACTCCGATTTATGCGTATTTGTACTGTTCGATTTCGCCCAGAGCGGACTCGATCAGCGCTTTCTGTTGTGCGTTGTGCTTGCTGTAATAACCGACCGCCGGTGAAGGGGAAGCCGGGCGAGACACAAGCAGCAGGTGCTGTTTGTTATTGAACGAGCGGTCAAGATGCTGACGCGAGGCGATCCAGTACCAGGCGCCCTGATTGCGCGGTTCTTCCTGACACCAGACGATCTCGGTCGCCTTGGGGTACCTTCCGAGCTCGGCGGCGAAAGCTTCCTGCGGGAAGGGATAGAGCTGCTCAAGACGGGCAATCGCAATCGTGTCGATATTCTTTTCGCGACGCGCGGCAATGAGGTCGTAGTAGATCTTGCCGGTACAGAAGATGACGCGGTTAACTTTCTTGACATCGATCGGATCCACTTCACCGATCACGAGCTTGAACCCGCCCTTGGACATCTCGTCCATGGTCGAGACCGCGTCCTTGTGCCGCAACAGCGACTTCGGCGTAAACACGATCAAGGGCTTGCGCTGCTTGCGAATTGCCTGCCGACGCAACATGTGGAAAACCTGCGCCGGCGTAGACGGCTGGCAAACCTCCATATTCATTTCGGCGCACAACTGCATGAACCGCTCGATACGCGCCGAGGAATGTTCAGGGCCCTGCCCTTCGTAGCCGTGCGGCAGGAGCAGGACGAGGCCGCAGGCACGGCCCCATTTTGTCTCGCCGGAAGCGATGAACTGATCGATGACGACTTGTGCTCCGTTGACGAAGTCGCCGAACTGGGCCTCCCAGACAACGAGCTCGAACGGATTCGAAGTGGAATAGCCGAATTCGAATGCGAGAACGGCTTCTTCGGAAAGAACAGAGTCAAAACACTGGAAACTCGCCTGTTTTTCCTCCAGATTGGCTAATGGATAATAGGTTCCTTCGTCCCAATGCTCGCGCTTCTGGTCGTGCAGTGCGGCGTGGCGGTGGAAGAAGGTACTGCGACCCACGTCTTCGCCCGATAGGCGCACCCCGTGGCCGGAAACAAGCAACGTGGCATAAGCCAAGTTTTCTGCCATGCCCCAGTCGAATGGAATGCTGCCCTGGCCCATCAGACGCCGGTCCTCGATGATGCGCTTCACACGGCCATGCAGCGTGAAGTTCTCGGGAATCGTCGTCAGACGATCGGCGAGTCGCTTGATTTCCTTGGCCGGAACGGTGGTATCACAATTCTCGATGTATTTCGTCGGCAGAAAGGGCGCCCAGTCGATCGTCATCGGATGGGTATGACCGGCGATCACCGGGTTGTACAACAGCTCCCCGCGATCAAGGTGATCCCGGTAATTCTGAATCATGTTCTCGGGGCCATCGTTGGGCAGCACACCCTCGGCGACCAGTCGGTTGGCGTAAAGACTGCGTGTCCCGGCATGCCCGGCAATCCGTTTGTACATCAACGGTTGCGTCACCATCGGCTCGTCCTGCTCGTTGTGGCCGAGCTTGCGGAAACAGACGATATCGATGACGACATCCTTCCTGAATTCATGCCTGAATTCGACCGCCAGACGGGTCACCAGCGCCACCGCTTCCGGGTCGTCGCCATTGACGTGGAAAATCGGCGCATTGACCATCTTGAAGATGTCGGTGCAATACAGTGATGAACGCGAATCGCGTGGATCGGAGGTGGTGAACCCGATCTGGTTATTGACGACGATATGCACCGTTCCGCCCGTACCGTATCCGCGAGTCTGGGAGAAGTTGAGCATTTCCTGGTTGACGCCTTGACCGGCCACGGCGGCATCCCCGTGAACCAGCACTGGAAATATCTTCTCCTGGGACCCTTCGCCGCGCCGATGCTGACGCGCGTACGCCATACCGACGACAACAGGGTTGACGATTTCGAGATGCGACGGATTGAAAGCCAGCGTCAAATGGCAGGCGCCCCCCGGGGTCGATACGTCGGACGAGTAGCCCAGGTGGTACTTGACGTCGCCGGAGGTCAGATCCTGCGCTTTCTTGCCTTCGAACTCGTCAAACAGCATTGCCGGTTCCTTGCCCAGCGTATTGACCAGAACATTCAGACGTCCACGATGCGCCATGCCGATCACGACGTCGTCGACTCCTAAACCACCGGCGACTCGTACCAGCTCGTCCAGCGCGACGATTAAGGACTCCCCGCCCTCAAGCGAGAACCGCTTCTGTCCAACGTAGCGGGTATGCAGATAGCGTTCGAGTGTTTCGGCCGCCGTCAGGCGCTCAAGGAAGCGCAGTTTCTGGGCGGACGTATACGTTCCCTTGGCGTGGATCGGTTCGATGCGCGACTGCAGCCAGCGTTTTTCGGCAATGTTATCGATGTACATGTATTCGATGCCGATCGAGCTGCAATAGGTCTCCTTGAGGGAATCGAAAATCTGGCCGAAGGTCGCGCGTTCGCCAACGCCTTTGAACGAACCAGCGTTGTACAGGGTGTTCATGTCAGCACTGCCCAGTCCGTAGTGCGACGGCTCCAGCTCATTGATCACCGGTCGCGTCTGTCGCTTGAGCGGATCGAGATTGGCCCAACGTGCACCCAGTGTGCGGTAAGCCGTAATCAGTTGCAGGACACTGACCTGTTTCTTGTCGTCGACTGGCTTGGACAGTGTCGCGCGATAACCTCCCAGTCTGGCCTGTTCGGCAAACGCTTGCACAATCGGCAAGTGGGGAACATCACGGGCAACAGCGCTAGGCAGTTGCGCCAGCTTGTCGAAGTATTCGCGCCACTCAATGGGAACCGACGCGGGATTGTCGAGATAATTTTCGTAGAGATCTTCCACGAATGGGGCATTGCCGCCGAACAGTGGAGTCGTTCCGTAGAGCTGATTCATCATGGCAGTCATCTTTTGTCGGGATTCCCAAGGTCTGATTGAAGAATTTGGCCGGAAGCTTTACCTGGCGACCAGACGAGAAAGGCGACAGCCTTCGCTGTCGCCTCCCTTTGTTGCTAACTCTGCTTAACGCTTGTCGAGCGGAGGGACATCGCGTGCGGGAACTCCGATATAAAGTTGACGCGGACGACCGATCTTGTACTCCGGGTCGGCAATCATTTCTTCCCACTGTACCATCCAGCCGACCGTTCGCGCCAGTGCAAAGACGCAGGTGAACATCGAGGTTGGAATACCAATGGCCTTCTGAACGATGCCTGAATAGAAATCCACATTCGGATAGAGCTTCTTGTCGATGAAGTACTGGTCTTCCAGCGCAATCCGTTCCAGCTCCATGGCCAGTTTGAACAGCGGATCGTTTTCCAGGCCCTGTTCCTTCAACACGTCGGCACAGACCTTGCGCATCAGCGTCGCACGTGGATCGAAGTTCTTGTAGACCCGGTGGCCGAAACCCATCAGTTTGAAAGGATCGTCCTTGTCCTTGGCGCGCTTGATGAACTCCGGAACACGCGAGACATCGCCGATCTCTTCGAGCATCTTGAGGCAGGCTTCGTTGGCACCGCCGTGCGCTGGCCCCCACAGACATCCAATTCCCGCCGAAACGCAGGCATACGGATTGGCGCCCGACGAACCCGCCAGACGAACGGTCGACGTCGAGGCATTCTGCTCGTGATCGGCATGCAGGGTAAAAATGGTGTCGAGTGCATGCACCAGCACCGGATTGGGTTTGTAGGTCTCGCACGGTGTGCCGAACATCATGTGCATGAAATTGCTGGTGTAGTCCAGATCATTACGCGGATACATGAACGGCTGGCCGGTGTGGTACTTGTAAGCGTACGCAACGATCGTCGGAAGCTTGGCGATGATCCGGTTGTAGCTGATGTTGCGATGCTCGGCGTCGGAGAAGTCTTCCGCTTCGTGATAGAACGCCGACAACGCGCCAACGACACCGACCAGAACAGCCATTGGATGCGCATCACGACGAAAGCCCTGATAGAACTTCACCAGTTGCTCGTGCAGCATGGTGTGGTCCTTGATGGTCGACTCAAAGGCAATCTTCTGACTGGCGTTTGGCAGTTCGCCGTGCTTCAGGAGGTAAGCCACATCGAGAAAGTTGCAGTTCGTCGCAAGTTGCTCGATCGGATAACCGCGATAAAGAAGTTCGCCCTTGTCGCCGTCGATAAAGGTGACCTCGGATCGACAGGCTGCGGTGGACAAGAAGCCGGAATCGTAGGTAAACATCCCGGTCTTGCTACCCAGGGTTCGAATATCAATACAATCATAGCCAGCCACCGGCGTCATGATCGGGAATTCGACGGGGTCTCGCCCCTCGATAATCAAGGTGGCTTTGCGTTCGGTGCTCATAATAATCTCCGGTTCTGGTTTTAGAAGTCGTTTGCTCACGCTTGCCCCGATGTCGGGGCATTTCCACTACTGTACTTTACTCTGACGTTCCGTAACATAGACACGACCTCGGCCTGCAGGGAGTTCGCACACTCGCGCTTACCGGTAATCAAAGGCCAAAGC
>NZ_FLQY01000123.1 GCF_900089945.1 Candidatus Propionivibrio aalborgensis
TTTCTGCCGATCTATCTCGGCCCGACGCTGGTCATGGCACTGGGTTGGTTCCTGTTGCTCAAGATGATCCGTACGGCGAAGGCCAATCGCATTACATCGATTGCCGACTTTATTTCCTCGCGCTATGGGAAAAGCCATCTGCTCGGCGGCTTGGTTACGGTGATCGCCGTTGTCGGCATCATTCCGTACATCGCTCTACAGCTCAAAGCGGTTTCCGGCAGCGTCATCCTGTTGCTCAATTACCCGGAAATCGTCATGCCCGGCCGCAGTGCCGCATTGCCGGTCTTTGCCGACATGAGTTTCTATATTGCGTTGATCCTTGCCGCATTCACCATTGTGTTCGGCACGCGCCACCTCGATGCTACCGAGCGCCACGAAGGGATGGTGGCGGCGATTGCGCTCGAATCCGGCGTCAAACTGGTGGCGTTCCTCGCAGTTGGCCTGTACGTTACTTATGGAATCTACGATGGTTTCGCCGATATCTTCGAGCATTTCGCAGACAATGAAAAACTGCGTCGGCTGACTGCCGCCATTCCCTCAGGGCACGGATATACGGGTTGGTTTTCGCTGACGTTGCTGGCTGGTCTGGCGATCCTGTTCCTGCCGCGCCAGTTTCAGATCGCTGTGGTCGAAAACGTTAACGAATCGCATCTCAAACGGGCGGCGTGGCTGTTCCCGCTCTATCTGCTGCTGATCAATATCTTTGTGCTGCCGATAGCCTTCGGGGGCCTGTTGCATTTTTCCGGGAAGGCTGTCGATGCCGATACCTTTGTCCTGACCTTGCCCATGGCTCACCGGCAGGAAGGACTGACCCTGCTGGTTTTCATCGGTGGCCTGTCGGCAGCTACCGGCATGGTCATTGTCGAAACCATCGCGTTATCGACCATGGTCTGTAACGATTTGGTGATGCCGATTCTGCTCCGTCTGCGCGGTGCTGAGCTGGCCGAAACGAAGGATTTATCACGTCTTTTGCTTGGTATTCGTCGAGGGGCCATTCTCGTCATCCTGTTGCTCGGTTATCTCTACTTCCGGCTAGCTGGCGAAGCCTACGCCCTGGTTTCCATCGGACTGATCAGCTTCTCGGCGGTGGCCCAGTTTGCGCCGGCCATGATCGGCGGTATGTACTGGCGTGGTGGAACGCGCGGTGGCGCGCTAGCCGGCTTGAGCGCCGGATTCCTCGTCTGGGGGTATACCCTGCTGCTGCCTTCGTTTGCCAAATCAGGCTGGCTGGCCGCCGAATTCCTGACGCAGGGGCCATTCGGCCTCAGTCTGCTACGCCCACAGCAGCTCTTTGGCTTGTCAGGGCTCGATGAAATACCGCACTGCCTGTTCTGGAGTTTTTTCGCCAACATCGGCGC
>NZ_FLQY01000124.1 GCF_900089945.1 Candidatus Propionivibrio aalborgensis
CTAGTCGTCGTCCCGACTGGGTTCGTTAAGCGACAGGCTGAGTTGATGACGGCGCGCCAGAAAGTCACGCAGTGCCATATCCAGGGTGGAATTGATCCCTGAGCGCAGCTCTTCCTGAGCGTTGAGCAAGGTCGCTTCGATCAGGCTGGGTAACTCGATTGCCAATTGTCGTTCAAGGGTTCGTACCAGGTCGGCGGCGACAATCGCGAGCAAAGCTTCTTCGTCATAGGGTTCAGGTTGGGTTTCCGGAATGATGGCTTCAGCGGACACAACTTCGGTGAGCACGGGCAGGTCTTCGTCGTCGCTGATCGGCGGCGGGGGAGCGCTGATGGGCTCTGTCTTGCCCGACACTGAGGCTACAAAGCTGCGCCGACGTCTCATCAGCGAGTCGGCGCGATCAACAACATCGGAATGCTCTGTCATCAGTGTTTTTCCGAAAGGTTGAAATACTTGATTTCGTATCCGCGATCCTTGTAGAACTTCACCCGATCGCGGCCTGCAAGTCGCTCTGATTCATGTTGCCCGACGACTTCTATGACGCTGTTGAAGCGTGAAAAACCGGGCGGGATTTCGGAGGAAAGGTTGAACAGACGCTCGTTGTGCAGCATCGACTCCAGGTCGTTGGTTATCAGCACGGGTGTTTCAGCAGCCAGCGGCGAGTCGCCGCGCACATGGGGAATGAATCCCGTTGGCGGATGCGTCCACAACTGGCGATCAAGCATGCCGGCAACTTCGGCGTCCGGTGCGTAGACCAGCAGCGCCTTCCTCTGTAGGAATGCCTTGCCGATCAGCGCAACAACAGCGGCGATACGATCAGCCACATTGTGATAGAAAAAGACTTGGGTCAACTGAGCTTCCCAGCACGTTTTAACAGGTAGTGTGCGAGCAAGGGTACCGGGCGACCTGTGGCACCCTTGTCTGCGCCTGATTTCCAGGCGGTTCCGGCAATGTCGAGGTGCGCCCAGGAGAATTTCTTGGTGTAGCGCGAGAGGAAACAGGCGGCAGAAATGCTGCCTGCCGCCCGCCCGCCGATATTGGCCATGTCGGCGAACGGGCTCTTCAGGAGATCCTGATAGTCGTCCCACAGCGGCATTTGCCAGGCACGATCCTGTGCTTCGTCGCCAGCTTGAATGAGTTTGTGGGCGAGACTGTCGTCGTTGGCGAAAAGGCCCGTGGCGACGTGGCCGAGAGCGATTACGCAGGCGCCAGTGAGCGTGGCGACGTCAATCACCGCTTCCGGTTTGAAGCGCTCGGCGTAGGTCATCGCATCGCATAAGATCAGGCGCCCTTCGGCGTCGGTGTTGAGGATTTCGATTGTTTGTCCGGACATTGAGGTGACGATGTCTCCCGGCTTGCTGGCCGAACCACCGGGCATGTTTTCGCTGGTGGGAACGATAACCGTGAGGTTTATCGGCAGCTTCATTTGAGCGACTGCTTTGATCGTGCCGAGCACGCTGGCCGCGCCGCACATGTCGAACTTCATTTCGTCCATTTCCAGACCGGGTTTGAGCGAAATGCCACCGGAGTCGAAGGTGATCCCTTTGCCGATCAGAACCAATGGCTTCTCGTCTGCGGCTTTCTTGCTGCCTTTCCCGGCTTTTGTGCCTTTGTACTGCAAGACGATCATTTTCGGAGGTTGGTGCGAGCCCTTGGCTACCGAGAGGAGTGCGTGCATGCCGAGGGTTTCCATGTCGGTGCGTTCAAGTATTTGGCAATCCAGGCCATGATCCTTGGCCATCTGCAGAGCCGTATCGGCCAGATGCGCAGGGGTGCACACGTTGCCGGGCAGGTTGCCAAGATTCCGGGCAAGCGTGACGCCTTCGGCGACAGCCAGACCCTGAGCCAGGGCCTCGTTGGCCAGACTCAGTTCATCTTGCCGCTCAATGGTAAAGCTCACTTTTTGTAGCGGGCGGTTTTCCTCGTTCTTGTTGCTCTTAAACTGGTTAAAGCGATAGACGGTGTCCTGAGCGATGATCGCTGCCTGCCGGATGCGCCACGCTACACTGCGTTTTCTGACCGGAATTTCCGTCAGAAAAACCGTGCCATCGGTGGCGCCTGTTTCGTGAAGTGCTTTGACCGCGCTACGAATTGCGTTGCAGAATTCCTTCTCGTGAAATTCCTTTTCCTTGCCCAGCCCGACCAATAGGAGACGATCGCACGCGGTTGACGGCACATTGTGCAGAAGCAATGTTGATCCCGCTTTTCCGTTCATGTCGCCACGCTGGACGATGTCGGAAAGATGCTTGCGTGCCGCATCGTCGATCGAGACGGCGGAGCGTGTCAGTTTGCGTGGTTCGAAAACGCCAACGACGACACATGCACAGTGTTGTTTCTCCGGGCTTCCCCTTTTTATGCTAAATTCCAACGGCTACTCCTCGGTCGGTACAGATGCGTCCTAAACGCCGATTATCACAGCAGTTTTTCGTTAAAGTCAAAAAATGATCTTCCAGAATGCCACCCGGCGCGAGTTTACCCACGCGGCTGCCGGCGTTTTTGTGGCGCTCTTCGCCATTCTGCTGACGACGCAATTGATCAAGCTTCTGGGTGAAGCGGCGCAAGGCTCGATTGCACCTGAAGCCGTAGTTGCGCTGCTTGGTTTTTCTTCTCTGCACTACGTTTCAGCGTTGCTGTCTTTGTCAGCTTTCATTGCGATTTTGCTGGTGCTATCACGCAGTTATCGCGATTCCGAGATGGTGGTCTGGTTTTCTTCCGGACTGTCTCTGGCGGCGTGGATACGGCCCGTGTTAACCTTCACTTTGCCGCTGGTGTTGGCGATTGCCGGGTTGTCGCTTTTTGTTTCTCCCTGGGCGCTGTCCAAGAGTGCCGAATACCGCGGGAACCTTGATACGCGCAAGGACGCCGGGCAGGCTTCTCCAGGCGCATTCCAGGAATCCTCATCCGGGGATCGTGTGGTATTTGTCGAAGCGGTTGCCGATGATGAAAGTCAGGTAAAGAATGTTTTTGTGAGTTCGGTTCAGAACCAGCGCCAGGGAGTCACGATGGCTGCTGCGGGGCATCAGGAAATTGCCGAGAACGGGGATCGGTTCCTGGTTCTGGAGAACGGACGACGTTATGAGTTTGTACCCGGGACACCCGAGTTTCGCATTCTGCAGTATGCGCGTTATGCCATACGTCTCGAAACCAAGGAGGCGCGTGGAATCGAGAAAACAACGAAGAATTCACCAACGCTGGAATTGATGAAGCAGGATCTACCTGCCCAACGGGCTGAGCTGCTATGGCGCTTTAGTGTTCCGCTATCGGCAATTATTCTGGCTCTGCTGGCGATCCCCCTTTCGTTCGTCAACCCGCGTGCAGGCCGTTCGGCAAATATGCTTTTGGCGTTGTTTACTTATCTCTTGTATAACAATTTGCTGACCATCAGTCAGGCGTGGGTCGCTAGTGGAAAGATCTCGTTCGCAGCGGGTATGCTGACCGTCCATCTGTTCATGATCTGCCTCCTGCCACTGCTGTTCTACCGCCGGATTGCGGTGCTGTCTTTTTCGCGGTTTTCCAGATGAGAATCTACCGTCGTTATCTGGCCCGAGAGGTGTCTGGCGCGATCTTGCTTGTGCTTGCTGGATTTCTCGCGTTATTCAGTTTTTTCGACATGATCACTGAAGTCAAGAATGTGGGCGAAGGCTCTTATCAGTTGCATCACGCCCTTGTGTTTGTAATGTTGAAAATGCCGGGGCGCATTTATGAACTTATGCCGATTGCTGTCCTGATCGGGACGCTCTACGCTCTGTCGACTTTGGCCAGACATTCGGAAATTACCGTGTTGCGGGTGTCGGGAATGTCGACCGGACGCTTGCTTTCAGGATTGTTTCAAGTGGCGGCATTTTTCGCTGCGATCACTTTTCTGATTGGTGAAGTTGTGGCGCCGCCTTCCGAGCGCGCTGCCCAGCAATTGCGTCTCAATCAGAAAGGGAGGGCAGTTGGCCAGGATTTGCGCAGTGGACTCTGGGTCAAGGATGAACGAAGTTTCATCAACGTGAAAGTCGTACTGCCGGACACGCGTTTGCGTGGTATCCGCATTTTTGTTTTTGACGATAGCGCCAAGCTGCGTTCGGTCACCGATGCGCAAGAGGGATCCTATATCCCGCCGGCCAGTTGGCGGCTCAGCGGCGTCGTTCGAACCGACTTGCGTGATGATCGGGCCGAGGTCACCCGATTGCCGGATCAGGAATGGCATTCAGCGCTCAATCCGGATATTCTCGCTGTGCTGATGGTTGCGCCCGAGCGAATGTCCCTGCTACATCTGTCAGCTTACGTAAGGCATCTCGCAGAGAATAGCCAGAAAACAATGCGTTACGATATCGCGTTGTGGAAGAAGGTGATTTACCCTTTGGCTGCCCTAGTCATGGTCGCATTGGCGTTGCCTTTCGGCTATACCCATAATCGGGTTAGCGGGACCAGCCTGAAGATCTTTTCCGGGGTGATGATTGGGGTGTTTTTTTACATGTTGAATGGTCTCTTCTCGAACCTGGGCGCGATAAACAGTTGGTCGCCGGTCGTCAGCGCCATAGCGCCTTCAGCATTGTTCATGCTGGCAGCCGGTGGAATGATCTGGTGGGTTGAGCGACGCTGATTCCTGGCTGATTGCCGGGAAAGCCTCATTGGCACAAAGATATTCACCTACGGCGCCGAGCGTGAGTCCGGTGGAAACTTTTCTGGTTATGCGGTGACGAGTTGGGTGCCGGCGATCCTGTCGTGCAGAAATTGCCTGTCGCGATCAAGCAGAGCCCAGATGATGCCGACTCCGGCAAGTCCCAGGCTTGGCCAGCAAAGTAGAAAGCGCAGCAGTGCTTGCGCCGGGCGGATTGGGAGTCCGTCATGCGACACCAACCGGATTCGCCAGGTTTTCATGGCCAGCGTTTGGCCGCCATTGCGCCAGAACCAGATGAAATAGACGAGCAGGACAAGAAAGAGGTGCGTCCACAATAGCGTTGTTGTTGCCAGGCGATGCGCGAAAGCACCGATCAGCACATGGGGGAAGACAAACGTTGTAAGGAGCACGCCGAACAGCAATAACGTTTCGTAGAGCATGGCCGCCAGACGGCGCAGAATTCCAGGGCGATCCGAGCGAATTGTTACAGGCATCAAGGTTTCGTTGCTGTTCCGGTGGTTGGCGGTACTGCGACCGGCGGTGCTGCTGACGATCCGGAGGCTTGCGGACTGATGGGCGGCGTGCGCAAGTTGGGGGCAATGTTCGGGCTTTCAACCTTGCTTGCCACAGGAGGCAGCGGTGAAGGTGGAGTTGGTTGGCCTGGTGGTTGGCCTGGTTTTGAAATGGAATCGCGTTCTGCTTGCCGCTTCAGCTTCTCCTTTATGTCATCCGGGAGGTTGGAATACTCCTGCCACTTCAGCTTGAGCTCCTGCTTTTTTTCTGCCGGGAGCTGATTGGCGGTTTTGAAGTTCTCCCGGGCGAGCTGCCGCTGTTCCGGTGTCAGTTTTCCCCATGCCTGCATCTGCCCCTGAATGCGGCGCTGCTCTTCCGGCGTCATGGTAGGAAACCGAGTGGCAATACCCAGCCATTTCTTTTGGCGGAAGAACGGCAACGAATCCCAGTCGCTGCTCAGTGGCGCAAGAATAATTTTCTGCTGTACCGTCAATTCGCTCCATATCGGTTGAGGTGGAGTTGCAACAAGCGACGGGCTGGACGTTTCCGCCCAGCCCGAGGTCGCAAGAAGAAAACTGAGAATTATTCCAATGCGCCGCGTTTTAACCATGCATTGAAGCCTTTATCGGTGAATGCGCTGATCGGCAGGTCATCGGCAAGCAAGGCGCTATCAATGTCGCCAAGCTCTGTGACGCGTTGATCGGCCACCCAGAAAGCCGCAAAGGCGAGGCAAAGCAGCAGAATGAACGCGGCGAACACTTGCTTGATACGCAGGCTGTCATAGTAATGCTGGGCGAAATGGCCAGCGGTAGCAAGAACCGACTGCCTCGCAACCTGTCTTTGACAAGCCAAGGCGCTCTGCCTGGATTCAGCAAGACGCGCCGCCGTTTCCGGGCGTAGGTCGTGCAATCCGCGATTAAGATGCTGCCTGACCTTGTAGGCGAAATGCAGTTCGTTCATAGAGTAATTCCTTTTGCTTTCAAAGCAGTAGCCAGCGTGTGCGTGGCACGCGAGCAGTGTGTTTTCACACTCCCTTCCGAGCAACCCATCGCGGAAGCCGTCTCCGCAACGTCCATGTCCTCCCAGTAACGCATGAGGAAGGCTTCCCGTTGACGCGTGGGCAGCTGTTGTATCTCTTTCTCAATGATCACAAGGACTTGTGATTGCTGCAACTGTCCGTCCGGAGTGTTCGGCGTGTACGACCCCGATTCGACGGCAATGGTTTCCAGCGGGTCGTAATCTTCAGCATCATTTGGTGTCAGCGCTGAAAGCAAAGTGGTCCACAGTGAGCGGACTTTACTGCGCCGGTAGTAGTCGCGAATCGTGTTTTGCATGATGCGCTGAAAAAGCATTGGCAGTTCTTCGGCCGGCCGGTCGCCATACTTCTCGGCGAGCTTCATCATCGAGTCTTGCACGATATCGAGTGCCGACTCTTCGTTACGCACGGCAAACATCGCCTGCTTGAATGCACGACGTTCTGAAGCGGCAAGAAAATCTGACAGTTCGCGTTGGCTGGCCAGAACTGAAATCCTTGTTGTTTTCGAGTGGGATGCAATCCCTTGAATATCGGGCGCCTAGGTGGAAGCCTTGACCAATTATGATCCAGGCTATAACGTTACGGGTTTTCGACCATTTGGCCGAATAAGGCGAGGGTGTTTAACATGATAACCGGTGCTGAGATTGTAATCAGGTGCCTACAGGAAGAAAAGGTCGAATATGTTTTCGGCTATCCTGGTGGTGCGGTCCTTCACATTTATGACGAATTGTTCAAGCAGGACAAAGTCAAGCATGTTCTGGTCCGCCACGAACAGGCGGCGGTGCATGCCGCGGACGGACTGGCGCGCTCGACGCATAAGGTTGGCGTTGCTTTAGTAACCTCGGGCCCGGGTGCGACCAACGCGGTAACGGGTATCGTCACGGCTTATATGGATTCGATCCCGCTGGTCATCATCTCCGGGCAGGTACCGACGCACTATATCGGTCAGGATGCTTTTCAGGAATGCGACACTGTCGGGATCACCCGTCCCTGCGTGAAACACAACTTCCTGGTCAAGGATGTGAACGATATCGCCATAACGATGAAAAAGGCCTTTTACATCGCCAACACTGGCCGGCCCGGTCCGGTCGTGGTTGATATTCCAAAGGACATTACCGCGGCAAAATGCAAGTTCGACTACCCTAAAGACATCCAGATGCGCTCGTATACTCCGGTTGTCAAAGGCCATCTGGGTCAGATCAAGAAGGCGGTAAAGCTTTTACTCGGTGCTAAGCGGCCGATGATTTACACGGGTGGAGGCGTGATTCTCTCCAATGCAGCTCCACAATTGACCGAGCTAACCCGCCGCCTCGGCTTTCCGATTACCAACACCTTGATGGGGCTGGGCGCCTATCCGGCGACCGATCCGCAGTTTCTTGGCATGCCCGGCATGCATGGCACGTTCGAGGCCAACATGGCGATGCAGAACTGCGACGTACTGCTGGCCATCGGCGCGCGCTTTGATGACCGGGTGATCGGCAATCCGGAAAACTTTGCCTTGCAGCCGCACAAAATCATTCATGTCGATATCGACCCTTCATCGATATCGAAGCGCGTTCGCGTTGATGTGCCGATTGTCGGCAACGTTCCGGATGTCCTTGAGGACATGCTCAAACTGATCGAGGCCGAATCGGGCAAGACCGAGATTGCCGACTGGTGGAAGGAAATTGAAGGCTGGCGTTCAAGGCTGTGCATGAAGTACACGATGAAAGACGTCATCATGCCGCAGTACGTCATCGAGAAGCTCTATGAGATTACCGGTGGAAACGCGATCGTCACTTCGGATGTCGGCCAGCATCAGATGTGGGCGGCGCAGTATTACAAGTTTGACAAGCCGCGTCGCTGGCTGAACTCGGGCGGTCTGGGAACGATGGGTGTCGGCTTGCCTTACGCCATGGGCGCGGCCCTGGCAAACCCTGAGATGCAGGTTGCTTGCGTCACCGGCGAAGGCTCGATACAGATGTGCATTCAGGAGCTATCGACGGCCAAGCAATTCCGTCTGCCAATCAAGATCATTAACCTCAATAACCGTTACCTCGGCATGGTTCGCCAGTGGCAGGAGATGTTCTACGGCAGTCGCTATTCCGAGTCGTACATGGATTCGCTCCCAGATTTCGTAAAACTTGCCGAAGCTTACGGCCACGTTGGCATCCGCGTCGAGCGCCCGGAGGACGTTGAGGGCGCGCTTAAAAAAGCGTTCATCGACCACAAGGACGATCTGGTTTTTCTCGACATCCTCACTGACCGGGAAGCAAATGTCTTCCCGATGGTGGCGGCGGGCAAAGGCCTGTCCGAGATGATTCTGGCCGAAGATCTGTAAGGGAACGACAACATGCGACACATTATTTCGATACTGCTGGAAAACGAAGCCGGAGCGCTTTCACGAGTGGCCGGCCTTTTCTCGGCCCGAGGCTACAACATCGAGACACTGACGGTGGCGCCAACCGAGGATCTGTCATTGTCCCGGCTGACTATCGTAACCAGCGGTAGCGATGAAGTAATCGAGCAGATTACCAAGCAATTGAACAAACTGATCGATGTCATCAAAGTGGTCGATCTGTCTGAAGCAGCGCATATTGAGCGCGAGCTGATGCTGATCAAGGTTCGCGCCTTGGGCAAGGATCGTGAGGAAATCAAGCGATTGGCAGATATTTTTAGGGGGCGCATCATCGATGTTACCGAGTCAACCTACGTAATTGAACTTACCGGTAGCGGATCGAAGCTTGATGCTTTTATCCAGGCAATCGACACGGATTGGATCCTCGAAACCGTGCGGACTGGTGTCAGCGGTATTGGCCGTGGCGACCGTATTCTTAAGGTTTGAGCGGAAGTTAATCAGTATATTTGGTACGAAAGGAACGCCATGAAAGTTTACTACGACAAGGACGCTGATCTCTCGCTGATCAAGGGCAAGAAGGTCACCATCGTCGGTTACGGCTCACAAGGCCATGCGCATGCTCAGAATCTGACGGATTCTGGCGTCAAGGTTACGGTTGGTCTGCGCAAGGGCGGCGCGTCCTGGGGCAAGGTCGAGAAGGCCGGAATCAAGGTTGATGAAGTGGCCAAGGCCGTCAAGAGTGCAGATGTCGTGATGATGCTGTTGCCCGACGAAAACATCCCAGGCGTGTACTACAACGATGTTGAACCGAACATAAAGAAGGGCGCCGCACTGGCGTTTGCCCACGGCTTCAACATTCACTATAACCAGGTGGTGCCGCGTGCCGATCTGGATGTCATCATGGTGGCGCCGAAAGGTCCGGGCCACACTGTGCGCTCCGAATATCTCAAGGGTGGCGGTGTTCCTTCGCTGATCGCTGTGCATCAGAATGTTTCCAAGAAGGCCAAGGATATCGCGCTTTCGTACGCGGCGGCCAATGGCGGCACTAAAGGCGGCGTAATCGAAACCAGCTTTCGGGAAGAAACCGAAACCGATCTTTTCGGCGAGCAGACCGTGCTTTGCGGTGGTGCCGTCGAGCTGGCCAAGATGGGCTTTGAAACACTGGTCGAAGCCGGGTACGCACCGGAAATGGCCTACTTCGAGTGTCTGCACGAGCTCAAGCTGATCGTCGACCTGATGTATGAGGGTGGCATCGCCAACATGAACTACTCGATCTCGAACAATGCCGAGTACGGGGAATACGTGACGGGACCTTCGGTCATCAACGATCAGTCGCGCCAAGCCATGCGTGACGCGCTCAAGCGCATACAGAACGGTGAATACGCCAAAATGTTTATCCAGGAGGGGAAGACCAATTACCCTTCGATGACTGCGAATCGCCGTCTGATCGCTGAACATCCGATCGAAACTGTCGGTGCGAAGCTGCGTGACATGATGCCCTGGATCAAGAAGAACAAGCTCGTCGACCAGTCCAGGAACTAATCGATTCAGTGAGGAGTGAAGGCTGTGGGGTGAGGGGTGAGGTGCAAGGCCTCGCCGCCTCACCCCTTGTTATTCTCCTCTCCCCTTTCTCTTAACTCTTCACGGGAGCTTAATGAACTATCCGCATCCGATTCTCGCCAAGGAGGGCTGGCCTTTCATCGCCGGCACTCTTGCTGCGGCTGTTCTGACGTCCTTTTCCGGTTTCTGGTCGCTGCCGTTCTGGTTAGTTTTCATCTTCTGCGTGCAGTTCTTTCGTGACCCGCCGCGTGTCATTGCCGGTGGATCAAAGAGTGTGCTTGCACCGGCTGACGGACGCATCGTCGTGGTCGAGGAAAGCGATGATCCCTACCTGAATCGTCGCGCGCTCAAGGTCAGCGTGTTCATGAATGTGTTCAACGTGCATTCGAACCGCTCGCCAGTCAGGAGCAGCGTTCACCAGAAGTGGTACAAGCCGGGCAGTTTCCTTAATGCGGCACTGGACAAGGCTTCTTTGGAAAATGAGCGGTGCGCCCTGCATCTGAAGACGACGGATGGGCGGGACATTACCTGTGTCCAGATTGCCGGCCTGGTCGCACGACGAATTCTAAATTATGTTGACGCCGGCACTGATCTTGGCGCAGGCCAGCGTTTTGGTTTTATCCGGTTCGGGTCGCGAGTCGACCTTTATCTGCCGCTCGATAGCACAGCACAAGTTGTGATTGGCGAGAAAGTGTTTGCATCGAGTAGCATTTTGGCCGAGCTTTCGTAGATTTCCTCCAAGTCAGCCCAGATCGGAAATCAAACCAAGCATGAGCTTGTTTGATCCCGAATGGCGCGGCGGATCATTTGTGATCGTCCCGATTGCGGCTGAGTCTGACATAGCCGATCGCCGCGCAGAAATAGATTACCGAAAGCAGGGTTTCTCCGGCTGCCAGCCAGCGCCCCATGCCAGTGTCGGTGCTGGTGCGCACGATGCCTTCGGCGAAATAAAGCAGGATCAGGCTGGTGCAGGTGGTCAGATAGAGGCTACGCAGTGTCATCGCGGTAGTCTTGGCCTTGCCGGGGTTTGGATCCACGAGACTTCGCCTGCGTTCAGGTGGAACAATCCCCACAGTAATCCCCGCACTTGACGGAATCCTTGGTTTAGGAAGGGAGCGTGTCAGGCTCGATGGAGAATATCTCTATGTGGCTGTTTTGTTCGTCAAGGTGAGTACTTTTCACCTCCCGCACCTCAAGGTTCTCCTTTTCGAGAACAAGGACGAGTTTCAAGGGTTGATTCTCCAATGTGCCGGTAGGGATAACCAGCATTTCAGTCGAATGCAGGGCTCTGATTTCTGGCAGGATGAGAACAGGCAGGCGTACGGTGGTGCCGGTTTCGGAAGGTCGGGCAAGGTGGGCAGGCACCGCACGTGTCGCCAGGATTTGCAGGCCAAGTTCCAGATGCTCCTGATTCTCTGATAATGCCCAGCGGACCATGCAGATTTGCCAGTTTGCTCCGGATTCGGTGCGGATTGCGGTGATGTCTCCGACGGATATGCCGCCCGTCTTTCCTGAAACGTGCATGAGCGCGTAACCGTCTGGACTTTCGTTGGTTATCATCCAGCTCGACGTTTCAACGGCCGCCGCATCACCATCCTGGAAGATGTGCCACACGCTGTGCAGACCGGAACACAGGGCAGCACGGTAGTTCTGTCGGCGACGCGGGAAACGGCGCTTACCCGGTTCGCACCAGTAGGTGATAAGCCGACGAAGAACGCCTCGTCCGCCAGGTGTGCCGGCAAAGTCCGGAAGATTGATCTGCTGCGGTGAAGCGCCATTCTCGAGCATATCGAGTTGATTCTTCAGTTTCGACGCGAGCCGGTCGCAGGAAAAATAATGTACGTGTGTATCAGGTGGCGGCAATTTGCGAGAGCAGGCTAATGCCGTAGCGTCACGCGAAGGGTCAATCCAGAACGTTGCGGGTGTTCTTGTCGCAGCGTCACCAGTCGGTTCGATCAAGTCAACGGAATTCTCCGCACATGCAACGATGAAGTTGATCTCGCTGGATGTGAATGACGCCGGCTGGGCGCATCCAAGGAGGATCGCGGAGAAATAGATGTTCTGCAGGGAGCTTGAAGCCTCTTCCGGGACATTGCCTTCGAGCCCCTGGCGACGGACGGTTTCATAGATCTGATGCAGTTGTCGCCAGATTCCGTTGACCGCGGGTGATGCAGCAAGGTTGCTTATCAACAGGTGCTTGGAGAGCGCGTTCAAGCACCTCCAGAGGGTAAGGTTCTGTTCTTGGCTCCGCTCGCTATTCTGTTGATTGCCATTCCTACCGAGAGTGGTCAGCAAGTCCTCAGCCAGTGTCTGGAGCAATTCCTGCAAGCTATGGGCCAGCTGCCTGGTTTTCCGTGGAAGGGGAACGGGGAGATCAACGTCGGTCAATAAGGGAAGCAGGGCTGTGCACACTGAAATGCTTCGTGTATACAGGCGCCCCAGCGCTGAGGCGCAATGCTGAGGCGATTCCTGGCTTGTGCGCAAAAACTCCAAGTGACCGAGAAGGGGTGTCAGCTCGTCAGAGGCATTTGGCAGTGGCGGTGCGTCCAGCCAGGCGCAAAGGGTGCGCATGTTCGCCTGTGAGAGGGTATCGGCTTCGCTGCTACCGGAATCTACAAGAATATCAGTCATATACGATTGGTGGAGACGGGGTTCATAATATACCGTGTGGATTATAAACGGCGTCGGGAGATTTGCGAAACCTCCCGACACAACCTAGGAAACGCGAGTAGATACAGGTGTCGCTTGTACTGCTTTCAGGCAAATATCAGCTTGATTTTTCGTGCTTTATTGTTATAATCGCACGCTTTTTCGGAATTTGGAATTAATCCTATGGTAGTTATTCGGCTCGCCCGCGGTGGTGCGAAAAAGCGTCCCTTCTACAACTTGGTGGTGGCTGATTCCCGCACCCGTCGTGATGGTCGCTTCATTGAGCGTATCGGTTTCTACAATCCGATCGCTACTGACAAGGAAGAAGGGTTGCGCATCGTCGCCGATCGCCTGAGCTACTGGCAGAAGCAGGGTGCTCGGTTATCCTTGACGGCTGCCCGCTTGGTCAAGCAGGCAGGCGCCAAGGTTGCAAGCTGAGCGGACTATTGACAATCTCTTGCCTGAATCCGTCGGCGTCGTAACGCCTGCCGATATTGTTGTTCTGGGCAAGATCGTAGGCCCTTATGGTTTGCGCGGTGCTGTGAAGGTGCATCCCTTTGCCGACGATCCATCGCACTGGGCCAGGCTGCCTTATTGGTGGATCGGTCAAGAGGGTAGCGCTCCGGGATTATGGCGTCAGACCCGGTTGCTTAAGTGCAATTTGCGTGGCGACTTGCTGGTCGCGGAATTGGATTGTCTACCCGACCGGGATGCGTCCGAGGCCGCGCGTGGAGTTCTGGTCGGGGTGCCGCGCGCTGATCTGCCACCTGCAGCAAAGGGCGAGTATTACTGGGCTGATCTGATCGGTCTTGATGTGATCAATACAAGAGGAACAGTGCTGGGCCAGGTGCTTGGACTGATAGAGACCCCCGCGAACGATGTATTGCGGGTTGGCGATGGAGTGAAAGTTGAGCAGTTGCTGCCGTTTGTAGCGACCGTTGTGCTAGACGTTGATGTGGCGTCAAGGAAAGTTTGTGTCGACTGGGAAAGCGATTGGTAATTCTGGTGCCCCGTAACGAGCGCTTTGTGGCCGACGTGGTGACGCTGTTTCCCGAAATGTTTGTGGCACTTTCGCATTCAGGCGTGACGCGGCGGGCGCTTGAAGAAGGGCGCTGGAGTCTGAATTTCTGGAATCCGCGCGATTTTACCGAGGACGTTCATCGCACCGTTGATGATCGGCCTTACGGCGGTGGCCCGGGGATGGTGATGATGCCGAAGCCGCTGGCGGCCGCGATTTCGGCGGCCAAGGCCCGGCAGGCAGGTGCGGGGTTGGTGAAGAGCAGGGTGGTCTACCTGTCGCCGCAAGGTGCGCCGCTGACGCATCGGCGCGTTATGCAGTTTGTGCAGGATGCGGGGAACAAGGAGGGCATGGTTCTGCTCTGCGGGCGCTACGAAGGAGTTGACGAGCGTTTGATCGAGCGCTGCGTCGATGAGGAAATTTCGATCGGGGATTTCGTACTTTCGGGTGGCGAAATTCCGGCGATGGCCTTGCTTGATGCTATCGTCAGGCAGTTGCCGGGTGTCCTTAACGACGCCGAATCGGCGCAACAGGATTCGTTTGTCGCGGGTTTGCTGGATTGCCCGCACTATACGCGGCCTGAGGAGTACGAGGGTCAGCGGGTGCCGGACGTGTTGTTGTCCGGGCACCACGAGCAGATACGTCGCTGGCGCCTGAAACAGGCGCTTGGCCGAACGTGGCAACGACGCCCCGAGTTGTTGGCAGGGCGATCATTGCCGAAAGAGGAAACGCAACTCCTGGTGCAGTTTCAGGAGCAATGCGGTCAGGAAAATAAAACGTAGTTTGCAGAACGGAGTTTAAAAAATGAATCTGATCCAGCAACTTGAGCAAGAAGAAATCGCCCGTATGGGCAAGACCATTCCCGCGTTTGCGCCGGGCGACACCGTCGTCGTTCAGGTGAAAGTGAAGGAAGGTACCCGCGAGCGTCTGCAGGCTTACGAAGGCGTTGTTATCGCCAAGCGTAACCGCGGTCTCAATTCCAATTTTATCGTGCGCAAGATTTCGTCCGGTGAAGGTGTCGAGCGGACGTTCCAGACCTATTCGCCGCTGGTTGCGGCGATTGAGGTCAAGCGCCGCGGTGATGTGCGTCGTGCCAAGCTGTACTACCTTCGCGAGCGTTCGGGCAAGTCGGCGCGCATCAAGGAAAAGCTGACGCGCAAGCGCAAGGTCTGATTAACAAATACAGATACCCAAAAACCATGAACGGGGCGGAGTCGAAAGACTTCGCCCTTTTGCTTTGCGGCGGTTGCCGGACTCAGACGGGTTCGGGGTTGCGGTTTTCGATCAATGCGTAGGCCGAATGATTGTGGATCGACTCGAAGTTTTCGGATTCAACCACGTAAGAATAGATGCGGGGTTCGGCGCTCAGGCGCGCCGCAACGTCGCGAACCATATCCTCAACAAACTTAGGGTTGTCGTAGGCGCGTTCGGTGACGTGCTTTTCGTCCGGGCGCTTGAGTAGTCCGTAGAGCTCGCAGGAGGCTTCGGCTTCGACAAGCTGAACTATCTCTTCAATCCATAGGTGATCGTTGATCCTGGCCGTCACGGTAACGTGTGAGCGCTGGTTATGTGCGCCGCGTTCCGATATTTTCTTTGAGCAGGGGCAAAGACTGGTTACCGGCACGACGACCTTGATCGTCGAAGCGATTTCGCCATGGCAGATCTCGCCGGTCAGCGTGACATCGTAATCCATCAGGCTCTGTACGCCAGACACCGGCGCCGCCTTGTTGATGAAATACGGAAAATTCATCTCGATATGCCCGGTTTCCGCCTCCAGTTTTTCGAGCATTTCGCGCAGCATGGTCGGGAAATTCTCGACGGAGATTTCGCGTTCGTGGCTATTGAGAATCTCCACGAAGCGCGACATGTGCGTGCCCTTGAAATTGTGCGGAAGACCAACGTACATATTGAACATGGCGATGGTATGCTGCACGCCGCCCGACTTGTCGAGTACCTTGACCGGGTGACGGATTGACTTGATCCCAACCCGGTTGATGGCAATCTGACGGGTGTCTGCCAGGTTCTGAACATCGACCATGGCGTTCGGGATTGGAGCTTGAGGTGCGTTCATTGCAGTTCCTGATGAGCGGTGGATATCGCCCCTGATTTTTGATCTGAAGAAGGCGCGCTGCCTTGATGCACGCGCACCGTACGAACAATGCCCTCCTTGTCCAGTCCGGCTTCCGCCAATAGCAGTGCCTGATCGCCGTGATCGATGAAATGGTCGGGAAGGCCAAGGCGTATCAGTTTCGCCGGACTGTCAATTTCGTCCAGCACTCTCGCGACCTCTGCACCCGCGCCACCGATCAGGGCATTCTCTTCGACGCTGATCAGCAGGGAATGTTCCCGCGCCAGTTCAATTATCAGGTCGCGGTCAATGGGTTTGACGAAACGCATGTTGGCAACGGTGGCATCAATCTCTGGCGCAGCGCCCAGTGCGGGCACGAGCATGCTGCCAAAAGCGAGCAGGGCAACACCCTTGCCGCGGCGGCGTATTTCTCCCTTGCCGATGGGCAGGTCGAGAAGCGCTTTATCCGTGGCAACGCCCGGACCCGAGCCGCGCGGGTAGCGAACGGCACTTGGGCCGTCAATGTGGAACGCCGTAGTCAACATGTTCCTGCACTCCATTTCGTCGGCGGGCGTCATCACCACCATATTCGGAATGCAGGTCAGGAAAGACAGGTCGAAGGTGCCGTGGTGTGTGGGGCCGTCCGCCCCGACCAGTCCTCCGCGGTCGAGTGCAAAAACCACGGGTAGCTTCTGCAAGGCGACATCATGAATCAGCTGGTCATAACCTCTCTGCAGGAAGGTCGAGTAGATCGCCAGCACCGGGCGCATCCCCTCGCAAGCGAGTCCAGCGGCAAAGGTGACAGCGTGCTGCTCGGCGATTCCGACATCGAAATAGCGTTCGGGAAAACGTTCGGCAAACCGTATCATGCCGGATCCCTCACCCATGGCCGGAGTAATGCCAATCAACCTGGGGTCGGCTACGGCCATGTCGCACAGCCATTCGCCAAATATCTGGGTGTAACTGGGTTTGCCGCCCGCCTTGCCGTTCTCAATACCCACTTCAGGATGGAATTTCGCCACACCGTGGTAGAGGATCGGATCAGCCTCGGCCAGCTTGTATCCTTGCCCTTTGCGGGTAATGACATGCAGGAATTGTGGTCCTTTGAGCTTCTGGAGGTTCTGCAGGGTGGGTACCAGGGAATCCAGATCGTGGCCGTCAATCGGACCGATATAGTTGAAGCCGAGTTCTTCGAATAGCGTGCCCGGCGTCAGCATGCCCTTGACGTGTTCTTCAACCCGGTTGGCGAACTCCAGCAGCGAAGGGGAAACGCGCAGCACTTTCTCACCCGTTTTTCGAACCGAGTTGAAGGTGCTGCCGGAAAACAGGCGGGCCAAGTACTTGTTGAGTGCGCCGACGGGTGGGGAAATCGACATGTCGTTGTCGTTGAGGATGACGAGCATGTCGGCATCGGCTACGCCGGCGTTGTTCATGGCTTCGAAGGCCTGGCCGGCTGACATCGCGCCGTCACCAATGATGGCTACCGTCTGGCGGGCTTCGCCTTTGAGCTTGACGGCTAGTGCCATGCCGAGCGCAGCAGAGATCGAGGTGGATGAGTGTCCGACGCCGAACGTATCGTAGTCACTTTCGCTGCGTTTTGGGAAACCCGAAACACCTCCGTGTGTCCGTAGCCTGGACATGCCCGCCCGACGCCCGGTAAGTACTTTGTGGGCATAGGTCTGGTGACCCACATCCCAGACCAGGCGGTCATGCGGTGTGTCATAGACATAGTGCAGCGCGACGGTCAATTCAACGGTGCCAAGATTCGACGAGAGGTGGCCCCCGGTCCTGGACACGGATTCAACGAGGAAGCTGCGCAACTCTTCGGCAAGCTGGGGTAACTGCTTTCGATCCAGTGCGCGTAGTTGCGCCGGGTTGCTGATGGTGTCGAGCAGTGGATAGGAGGTCATTTGTTTGCTGTATCCGGCATGAACCGCGATCTCTGGTCAGAATATGAGGCCAGCCTCGTCGGCTAAAACTTGCGGTGGGTGATGAACGCGGTCAGCTCAATCAGGCGTTGACCGCGTTCACCAAAAATGGCGAGTGAATCAAGAGCCTGTTTTCCAAGCTCATCGGCGAATTCGCGGGCGCGTTCCAGTCCAAGCAGGCTGACATAGGTCGGTTTTTCATCTACCGCATCCTTGCCGGCCGTTTTGCCAAGGGTGGCCGTGCTCACCGTACAGTCGAGGATGTCATCAACGACCTGGAACAGCAGCCCTGCGCGCTTGGCAAAGCGATCAAGCGATTCCCTGGCTTCGTCCGATAGCGTTTCTCCGCACAGGGCACCAAGCATTACAGCTGCACGGATCAGTGCCCCGGTCTTGAGGGCATGCATCAGTTCGAGTTCTGGTTGATCCAGGACGTTTCCTACCGCGCCGAGATCGATGGCCTGACCGCCGGCCATCCCACTGGAGCCGCTGGCGTGTGCCAGCAGTCGAACCATTTCAAGCTGACGTGCCGAGTTGGCAGATTCGCTGCCTAAATCCGTGCGGGCGAGGAGCTCAAAGGCCAGCGACTGCAAACTATCGCCAACCAGCAGTGCCGTTGGTTCATCGTATTCGACATGGCAGGTCGGTCGGCCTCGACGTAGCACATCGTTGTCCATACACGGCAGGTCGTCGTGCACCAGTGAGTAAGCGTGGATCAGCTCAACCGCACTGGAGACGATCTCCAGTTTTTCCGGCGAACCACCGGTCAGTTCACCGGCAGCAAAAGCAAACAGGGGGCGAACACGTTTTCCCCCGTTTAGGCTCGCATAGCGCATGGCCTGATGCAGGCGCGCGGGAATCGCTTCCGCAGGCGGAAGCAGGCGTGACAGCGTGGCCTCTATCCGAGTTTGCACCGTGCGCATCCAGTCCGGGAAGGGGAGCTCTCGGGTCTTGCCTCGGGGAAAGGGAATTGCGCTCACTGTGCTTCACCGCCGGCAGTGTCAAACTCCCGTAGCGAACCGTCTTCCAGAACCTGAATTTTGCGTTCGGCATCACTGAGCTGCTGCTGGCAGTACTTGAGCAACTCGCAGCCGCGTCGGTAGGCCGCTATTGACTCTTCGAGTGGTAACTGCCCAGCTTCCATATTCTGGACGATCTGTTCCAGCTCGGCCACGGCGGCTTCATACTTCATTTCGCTCGCCGCAGGCGTCGCTGGCTGGGAGGCACCACTTTCATGCGGATTGGCAGGGTTGGTTCGTACCATGGGTAAAGGTTTGATCAAACTCAGCAAAATAGCTCAAGAAGGGGCTTCCGGTCAAATGGAAGCCGACCGAATCCTCGTTCCCAAGGCACTACTCAGTGCTGCTCACCGGCTTCAAGCCAAGTTTGCCAATCCGAGTGATTGATGCCGCATCGTTCTCAAGCGAATCCTGCCAAGCAGGACTGATGCTACACTCCTGTGAACACAAGGGGAGACAGCCATGATTGTTATCCAGCACCAGCCCAAACGCGTCGAAGTCAATGTTTACGGGGAATTTACGCTTGCGGACTATAAAGAATTCGAGGACATGGTCAACTACAAGGTCAAATTCGAGGGACCGGTCGATCTATATTTTGATCTGCGTGAAATGGCTGATTTTACGCTTGATGTGGCCTGGGAGGATATTGTGTTCTCACGTGCGCATGCCAAAGATTTTAGCCGTATTGCGGTCCTGACGCTAAGTCAGTGGGTGGCGTGGAGCGCATGGTTGTCGCAGATATTTGTCCGTGCCGAAATGCGGCTGTTTGACGACGAAGCCGAGGCACGGGCCTGGCTGGATGAGTCCATTTGAGGCATTGTGGCGGCGTGAATTTCTTGACTTTACTGTCCTGCGATGAACTTTCCAGGCACTTGAATCGTCCGGACTGGCGGGTGTTCGATTGCCGTCATTCGTTGTCGGATGTGGAATCTGGCGAGAAAGCATACGCCGAGGGGCATGTGCCTGGAGCGTTCTTCCTGCATCTTGACCGTGATCTGTCCGGCCCGATGAATGGCCGGAATGGACGTCATCCCTTGCCCGATCCGTGTTGTCTTGCGAGTACCCTGGGCGCTACTGGCGTTGCCCGGGACACGCAGGTCGTAGCCTATGATGACGCTGGTGGCATGATAGCGGGGCGGTTGTGGTGGTTGTTGCGCTGGTTGGGACATGATCGTGTTGCCCTCCTCGATGGCGGCATCAACCAGTGGATGAAGGAAGGGCGGGAACTGTCAACCGAATTGACACAGTCGGTTCCATGCGTCTTTGACATAGCCCGACGCGATTGGGTCGTCAGCACTGAATCGGTGCTTGCCAATATCAACAAAGAAGGCTTTTGCCTGATTGATGCACGTAGTCCGGATCGTTTCCGTGGTGAGAATGAAACGCTCGACCCTGTCGGAGGCCATATTCCTGGGGCACGCAACCGTTTCTTTCGTGACAACCTGGATGACAAAGGCTGTTTCCGCCACGCGGCTGAGTTACGCCGCGATTTCCTTGAGCTGCTTGCTGGAGTAGAGGCTGACAAGGCCGTTATGCAATGCGGTTCAGGGGTCACCGCCTGCCACAATCTGCTGGCGATGGAAATCGCCGGGCTGCACGGGGCGAGGCTCTATGCCGGATCCTGGAGCGAGTGGTGTGCTGATCCAGCCCGGCCGGTTGAGCGCTGACAAGCCACTGCTCTGAAGTGAACGGGAAAACGGCATTTCACCCGAGCTTGAGATCACTATTCCCGGCCGGAATCTAGCGGGCGTTCATCGACTCAAGAGCGCCACTTAAGGCTCGTTCGAAGATCGGTTCGTCACGGACGATTGTCGCTATGCCGTCGCGAATCTGGCGGGCCAGCGCTTCGGGAGCAATCGAAATGGCCTTGGCCGAGCGATGGTTGCTGAAAAGCAGAATTCCCCGCTGCGGGCTGATCCAGTTGAGGCGTTCCCGGTTGGTACTTGCCACGTCGCCGTCTGGTCCTTCGAGTTCGTGGAACTCCACCCAGTCGCCACGCTTGAGTTCGCTGACCAAGCGAAAGATTTCACGATCGTCGGCACGCCAGATTGGACTCGCGCCGACCAGAATTACCTCTTCGACCTCGACGCCATTGTCGGTGCTGCGCGTTACCAGCAAGTCCCCTTCTTCTGATGGGCTAAAGGCGGGCGATGCATTTTCCGCTCCGGATGCCGGTGGAATCTCCGGCGTTGGAGTTGCGTGGGTTTCGCCTTTGAGTGCCGCGGAGTGGCATTGCACCAGTTGATCAAAGAAATCACTGCGCTGGGACGGGCTGGCATCGACACTGTCCAGACCTTTGTTGATCTGGGCCAGTAGCTTGGGCAGCATGCCGATCAGTTTCAGGCGATCATCAGGCGTCTTCTTGGCCTCGATACTCCAGGACAGATCCTTCATCGCTTCTTTGGCCGTTTGCCAGTCAGTTTCATTCGGGTCTTCTCTGACGGCAATCTTATGCAGCACGCCAACCCAGTGTTCTGTTAGAAACGCGTCGATGAGCGCTGGAGGCGAATTGCTGGCCCGGAAAGCCTGTACGGCACGTTGTGCACGCTCCCACCCTTCGGCGTCCTGTTCGCGAAGAATCACAATATTGGCGGCTGTCAGAGCCGTGCTGTCTTCTTCAACCTGGCACTCATCGACGAAAGCCTCAAGTTCAGCGAGTGCCGTCCCGAACACCTCGACATCGTCTTCGAAATCGGCTTGGATTCGTTCGACGAGTTCGGCGAGCTTGCAGTAGAACGGATCGGTTTCGTCGACCAGACTGCCCCAGCGAATGGATACGCCGGAGACGCTGCCAAGGAACCGGCGCGTCGGATGCTGACGGTCGGCGAAGAAGCCCGGGTTGAGCATCGCCACTTTGAGAACGGGAATCTGGAGCCGGCTGATCAATGCCTTGACGGCAACTGGAATATGCGCATCGTCGAAAATGAAATCGAAAAGCATGGCGACGATGTCGATTGTTACTGCTTCGAGTCCCCCGACCTGCTGCGCGCTTTCCGATTCGCGTACCAGCCGCACCTGATTGACAATCAGGCCACCGGGCTCGCACGATGGTGCATGCTGCAGGTCGTTGAGCGAGGAAAAGAGTAGTCGACTGACGCTTTCTGGATCAAGCGCTTCTCCTGGCGGACCGGATGTCATCGCGCCGGGCATGGCGTTCCCGCCATCGCTGGAAAGCCCCGCAGGCAGCCGGGCGACGCGCGCTTGTGCGAGGCGTTGCAAAGCATCGAGAATGCCCGCACTTGAGTTCAAGCCAGACGTTGTTGGACTCGCTGGCGTCATACTCGCGGGCGACGAGCTATCTGGTTCGGAAGTCGCTGACTTGGCGGCAGATCCGCTACTTCTCCGGTAGTTCCGTTTGAGATCCGGCAGGATGCCCCGTTCGACCAGGTAAGCATTGATTTGCTGATAGATCGGCGGCAGAGCAAGGTGCAGATGCCGTTCCAGGCGGCGCAATAGGAGCAGTCTCTCCTCGGCATTCGAGCCGATTGTAGCGCAGGCGTCAGAGAGCGCACGGCAAACGACGGGTGGGGCGAGCGGGTTGTCGCTCTCGGTCAGTTCGTCACGCCCGAGCAAGACCGCAACGCGTCGGTTAAGCGCATACAGTTCTTCGTCGCATGTCTCGGAAAGCTGCGCAGAAAACTCGCGAATGACGATGTGTTCGGAGAGGTCGTCGTCGGCAACCAACTGCAGACCTTCAAAGTCGGGAATTTCGAGCGAGGCTTCGCGCTTGCCATCTTTTTCGGCTTCCTGGTTCTGGCAGCGGTCAGCCTCAGCGGAAAGGTCGCGGCGAAAGGTTTCAACCAGATGCGACCAGTCCTTTTCAACATCAGCCCGCAGGTCAAGATAACGGGTCTGTTGCAGCCGTTCCCTTGTTGAATCCGCCAGGAGAAAAAGCTCTTCCGAGACTGGCGCGGCAACCTCACGCAGCCAAACAAACAGGCTATTGACCAACTGATCCCGGCATTCAGCGAGAATGCGACGGCCTGGGCTGCGATCCCGCCCCAGACTGTTTAGCGAGATTACCCTGTTTGCGGCCGGGCTCGAAGAGGATTGGGTCACGATATCGCCCTCATTGAAAAGCCGCCTGCTGCCAGGCGGACAAAATCAACAGGGCGGTCGGACGCGATGTATTGCAGGTTTGGTTGTACTGGCAAAGCTGAATCACGATCAACCCCGCTTTCTGGTAGTCCCGCTGCCGTTGCCGTTATGATGCGGCGGTAGGCCGGTAACTTTGCGACGCCGTCTTTCGACGGGTTTGCCTTGTTTCAGAGGCCGGTGTGTTGCTCCGACCACGGTCAATGGTATCGTCCGAAAATCGAGCCAGAAGAGACTCAAGTTCTACGCTCATCCCATGCTCGTTGCGATACTGCTTGTCGACTGAATGATATCGGAAAACCGAAGGAAATCAAGAGCTATCGGAATGTATTTGCGCCAGTGCCCAACGGACGTGTTCGCGAACCAGTGCTGAAGGATGTTCCAGGCGTGTACTGAGTGCAGCAGACGCTTCTGCCGTATTTGCTGCGTTGCCAAGGGCGACGGCAATGTTACGCAGCCAGCGCGTATGACCGATGCGGCGAATTGGGCTCCCCTCCAGGCGGGTCATGAATGCCTGTTCGTTCCAGGAGAAAAGCGTCGCGAGGGATGTCGCATCAAGCCCGTTTCGCACGGCAAAATCGGGGTCGCCGAGCTGTGCAAATTCGTTCCACGGACAACAGAGCTGGCAGTCGTCACAGCCATAGATGCGATTGCCGATCAGGGGTCGCAGTTCGACCGGGATCGGGCCTGCCAACTCGATGGTCAGGTACGAGATGCAGCGGCGGGCGTCGACTTCGTAGGGCGCGACGATGGCGGCAGTCGGGCAGGCTTCAAGGCATCGGATGCAGGTACCGCAGTGTTCGCTGATCAGTTCGTCCGGCGGAAGAGGTAGCGTGGTGTAGATCTCGCCGAGGAAATGCCAGGATCCACTCCGGGTCAGCGCCAGGCTGTGTTTCCCGCGCCAGGCAATTCCAGACTGACGCGCGAATTCGACTTCCATGACCGGGGCTGAATCGGAAAATACGCGGTAAGCAAAACTGCTTTCTTGCTCCGACTGTGAAATTTCGCCATGGATCCGATTGGCCAGTTTCTGCAGCCGGTTACGAATTGTCTTGTGATAGTCGCGGCCAAGCGCATAGCGCGAAATGTAGGCCAGTTCGCGGTTGCCAAGCACCTGCTCGCATTCGGCTGCCGCCGGTAAATAGGGAAGGCGAGCCGTCACAACGGATAGCGTTCCGGGCACCAGTGTCTCCGGCTGGGCGCGCAACGCGGCGTGTTTGGCCATATAATTCATTTCGCCGTGGCGGCCAAGTTCAAGCCAGCGTAGCAGTTTCGGTGTTGTGGCTGAAACGTCGGCTCCAGCGATGCCGAGCTCGGAAAAGCCCAGCTCTTTCCCCCAGTTTTTGATTTTTTTGACCAGCGCGACAAAATCAAAACCGTTCCAGGCGCTTGCCGTCAGAGTGCGTGTATCGGAGTTCAACTCTTGCATAGCCCGAATCATAGTCCTGTTGTTGGTTCCGATCGTGATCTATCGACCGTGACCATGTATTTGCCGGACGAGGCGACGACCATGGTCCTGGGGCGTGAACTGGCGCCATTGCTGGCGCCTGGCATGGTCGTCTGGCTGAACGGTGATCTTGGCTCCGGCAAGACGGCGCTTGTTCGCGCCCTGTTGCGAGGGCTTGGCCACGTCGGGCCAGTCAAAAGCCCTACCTACACACTGGTTGAAGTTTACGTAGTTTCGAGCTTATACTGGTATCACTTTGATTTTTATCGAATCAGCGAGCCAGAAGAGTTTGAAGATGCCGGACTTGGTGAATACTTTCGCGATGATGCAGTGTGCTTGGTCGAGTGGCCCGACAAGGCGGCAGGGTATGTGCCGCCAGCCGATCTGTCCATTGTGCTTCGCTTTGCAGCGGGCCAACCGGAATCGGGCCGCGATCTCGAAATCGTTGCGCACAGCGAGGCTGGGCAGCGATGTCTAACCGCACTCATCAACCGCATGCCGCGCGTCGGGAGCTGATCAAGTTCGCAGGTGCGTCGCTGGTACTGTTGGTCAGCCCGGTCGGTCGTGCCGCGGTTAATCGTAAACCAAGCGTTCTTGCCGTTCGCGTCTGGCCGGCTGATGACTACACGCGTGTGGCCATCGAATGCGATACGCCGCTGAAATTCACTCACTTCAGTGTCAGGAATCCGGACCGGCTGGTCGTTGATCTCGAAGGCATCGAGTTCAACAGCGTCCTTCAAGCGCTGGGCAACAAGGTTGCGGCGGACGATCCGAACATCAAGCTGTTACGTGCCGGACGTTTCAAGCCGGGTGTTGTGCGTCTGGTCATGGAACTCAAGAACGAAGTCAATCCTCAGGTATTCGAGCTGCCCCCGGCGGGAGAATACGGGCATCGTCTTGTGCTTGATGTTTACCCGCTTGAATCCCCGGATCCGTTACTCTCTCTGCTTCAGAAGAGCGAACCATCGCCCGCCAGCCCGGGCGACCGGCTTGAGGACAAAGCGGTACAGAATGCCGAAAACAAGGCAAGCCGGTCACGGGAGGGTAGGCCCGTGGTGGATCGCCTGATAACAATTACGCTCGATCCCGGGCACGGCGGTGAAGATCCGGGTGCCGTTGGGCGTGGCGGCAGTTACGAAAAGCATGTCACGCTGGCAGTAGCCAAACGCCTGAAAGCGAAGATCGATGCCGAGCCGAACATGCGCGCGGTATTGACGCGCAATACAGACTATTTTGTGCCTTTGCACGTGCGGGTACAGAAAGCGCGCCGCATTCGCTCCGATCTGTTCGTATCGATACACGCCGATGCCTTCATCCGACCGGATGCTCACGGTTCGTCTGTCTTCGCCTTGTCCGAGAGCGGTGCATCGAGTTCTGCGGCACGCTACCTGGCGCAAAAGGAAAATGCCTCCGATCTGATTGGCGGCGTCAATCTCGATGTCAAGGATCCGATGCTGGCACGCACGCTGCTCGATCTGTCGCAAACGGCCACGATCAGCGATAGTCTGAAACTCGGCAAAGCGGTGCTCGGGGAAATTGGTGGCATCAACACCTTGCACAAAGCCAGCGTCGAGCAGGCGGGCTTTGCCGTACTCAAGGCGCCTGATATTCCGTCCATCCTTATCGAAACGGCCTTTATCTCGAATCCGCAGGAAGAAAGGCGTCTGAACGACGAAGCGTACCAAGACAAAATGGCCGAGGCTATCATTTCGGGCATTCGAAAATACTTCGCCAAGAACCCGCCGCTGGCGAAGTCGAAACTGGCGAGCATTGATTGACGGCGGGTACGCGTACATCATCTTTCTCCGCTGTGTCCCGATAGCCCGATCATTCCTTTTCCACTGGTTGATTCAAGTCAGAAGTGCGATTCCAAGGCTAAGGTGAAAGTTCAGCGACAGAATCAGTCGCCGCCATTGGCGGCCTGGCCGGCAAGGTAGTTGTTCTTGACGCGCAGGTAGTGCTCTGCGGAGTAGCGGAGATAGGCCAGTTCGGAAGTGGATAACGGGCGTACCCGTTTTGCTGGCCGCCCTACATAAAGGAACCCGCTTTCCAGATGCATCCCGGGCGAAACCAGGCTGCCAGCGCCGAGCATGACATTGCTGGAAATCTTGGCGTCGTCCATGACAATCGAGCCGAGGCCGATGAGACAGTCATTGCCGATTTCACAACCGTGCAGAACCGCCGAGTGCCCGACGGTTACATAGTCACCGATGATCAGCGGTGAGCCAAGGGGCTTGTTCTCGTTCTTGTGCGATACATGGCACATCACAAAATCCTGGATGTTGGTGCAGCGCCCGATAATAATATGATTGACATCCCCACGTATGACGGTGTTGCACCAAACGGATACGTCATCGCCAAGGCGAACGTCTCCAATGACTTGTGACGATTCGTGGAGGAAGATTCTTTCGGCCAGTTGGGGCGATGTGTCCAGATAGTTTGAGATTGGCATGGTGCAGGATCAGGTGAGGGTAAAAGAAATATGCACATCAACTGCAAAAACTGCAGCAAGTTGCGTGGGAACATTATCGCCCCAGGAATCGATCTCGCCAAGGCCTGATAGCAGGTTGCGCGAATTCTAAAACTAGCGATCTTCGGTGCTGCCGTTGACCCAGCGAAGCGATTCGACCAGACAGCTGTTAAGCGTGCCCAAACTCAGGCCGGCTTCGGGCAACTGGTCAAGCATGTGCATGCAGCCTTGGCTATCGTCTGCGTCGAAACATTCAAGAAGGGCCAGGGTTTTGCCGAGAACCCCCGCATGCGAGGTAAGCGCCTCCATGACCGAGGTTTCAAGTGCGATTTGCTCGAATATTTCGTGCATTGGCAGGCCCAGCGCGGTGGGCATCATCGACATGATGCCGGTAATGAAGGCTTGATCAGCCAGCGTACCGTTACGCGGATAGCTATGTCTAAGCAATAATTCCATCATGCGCCCACGCAGCGCAGCGACCTGCAGCAGCGGGGAACTGCTGGGGTCGGGTGTTTCCTCTGCCGGGGTCATGAGTAGCAGTTGCAGCCAGCGTTGCAATTGGCGCCTGCCCAGCAGGGTAATGGCGTGGCGCAGGGAACTGATGCGACGGTTCAGCCCGTAGCCAACCGAGTTGACGATGCGCAACAGGTTTGCGGCGAGCGCCGGCTCGTGTTTGAATCCGTCTTCGATCTTGGCGGTATCCAGATCGCGGCTGACGAGATTGATCAGTTGAATCAGGCTGATCTGTGAAGCCATGAGACGGCGTCCGCTGACGATCTCCGGACGGGCGAAATAGTACCCCTGAAAAAGCTCGAATCCGACCTTTTTGGAGAGTTCCATCGCTTCCTGCGTCTCCACGCCCTGGGCAAGCAGCTTGAGCGGGAGTTTGGCCAGAGGGCCGGCGAGTTCACGCAGCTTGTTTTCATCGTGTTCACGGATGTCGATCTTGATCACGTCGAGCATGTTCAGCAAAGGCATGCTGCGCTCATCCAAACCAGCATAATTGGCCAGCGCCAGCGAATAGTCTCGCTCGCGCAGCGCGCGGCAGCGTGCGAGTGTTTGTGCATCCGGTGCTGTCTCGAGAGCTAGTTCGAGAATGACGGCGTCGGGTGGCATTGCCTCGATCGCATCTTCATGAAAAAACATCGGGTCAAAGCGCAGGAAGGCGATGTTGCGCCCCAGTGCACTGCGTATTCCCAGCTCGGCGTAAGCTGCGCAAATAAGCATTGCCGCCCGTGAAGGGTTGTAGGTGGGTGGGGTCTTGTCGCCCGCCTCCAACTGCAACATAAGCTCGTAACCGACAAGTTTTTGGTGCTGGTCGAGGACCGGCTGTCGGCCGAGAAGGAGCTCGTTATTCACGGTATCGTCTGGGAGATTGGAGCCAGCGAAAATGGCTATTGTTCGACGGCTGTTGTGTCCTGCTCCTGGCCGAGGTTGTTGGCCCAGGAGAATGCCCGGGCGAGACACTTGCCGAGAAAGTCCAGGTTGATTGCAGGAACACGGTGCAGCGCTTCCTCAAGCTCGACCGGGTCGGTCACTTCGGTGGCGGCAGCGATAAGCAGAAGCTGTCCAAGCTGGCCGCTCTGTTCGGGCTGCTCGATCAGGGCTTGCTTGACGCGCTGGGCGACGGGTAGCTGGGCGAGTATGTCCACCATCGTCATGCCGAGCAGGGTGGGCATCAGCGACATGATGCCGACCATGAACGCATGATCGGAAAACTCGCGATTGCGCGGTTGCACACGGTCGGCCAGCAACTCGATCAGCCGTCCGCGGGTTGCGGCCAGTTGCAGTAGCGGGTTGATGCCCTGAGCATTCCCTTGGGGGTTGGTGTAGATCAGGAGCTGCAACCAGCGCTGCAACTGTCGTCGTCCCAGAATCGTAATCGCGTGCCTTAGCGACGTGATCTTCGTCGACAGACCGCAACTGACCGAATTGGTCAGGCGCAGCATGTTGACGGTGAGCCCCGGTTCGACCTTGAAGGCGTTTTCAATCTCGCTGGTGTCGGCGTCATCCATGATCATGCCCAGCAGGCGAAGCAGCGCAACTTGCGTCGGATTGAGTTTTTTGCCGACGATGATTGTCGGTTGTGCGAAATAGTAGCCCTGAAACAGATCGAAGCCGAGGCTTTGGCACTGGGAATGCTGTTTGACTGTTTCCACCTTTTCGGCGAGCAGCTTCTTGCCGAATTTCTTGAGCTGCGTAACGAGGGGCGGAAGCCGTTCGGCATCCAGTTTCAGGATGTCGACCTTGATGATGTCGGTCAATTCGAGCAGCGGACGATAGGCTTCCTCGATCTGGGCAATGTCATCGACCGCCAGCATGAATCCCTTGTCCTGCAGTTGATGGCAACGTGCAACCACTTCGGGCGTCGGACTGATGCTTTCGAGAATCTCAAGAACGACGAGTTGCGGCGGCAGCACTTCGATCAGCTCGCTGAACAGGAGGTCGCTATCAATGTTGATGTAACCGGTATAGGGTCCGAGCGCCGCATGAGCCGCCAGTTCGGTAAAGGCGTTGGTGATGACAGTCGCGGTCGCCTGAGTCGGATCGGTGATATCGGCGCTTCCGTTCGCGGCTGGAACGCCATCGCGGAAAAGCAATTCGTAGGCAATCAGTTGCTGTTCGCGACCGAGAATCGGTTGGCGGCCGAGGAATATCAGCGGACTTTGGGTTTCAGACATCTGTCATCAGATTGTTTTTGTGAGGTCTTTGGACGAAAATTTGTCGAGTGAAAGATGCCGAACGTTTGCGCCGCAACTCAGGACGATTCACGCGCAAGATTATTGGCCCAGGCGAGTGCCCGGGTCAGGCAGCCATTGGCAAATTTCGCGTCGATTCCGGTGATGCCGTGCAGCAAGTGGGCCGCATTTGCACCACCGTCATCCTCTTCCAGCGATTCGACAAGGCCGAGCAGATCGCCCAAGGTCCCGCTTCGGCTGCCGAGCGCATCCAGGACAGGCTGGGCAACAGGCAACTGCTTGAGAATGTCGGACATGTTGTGACCGACCAGTGTCGGCATCAGGGAGAGAATGCCGACCATGTAAGCCTGATCGATGAGCTCCTGGCCGCCAGCCTTGGCTCGCGGTGTCCTTTCGACCAGCAACTCCATGAGCCGTCCGCGTGTGGCGGCCAGTTGCAACAGCGGATTGACCGCCTGTCTTTCGCCCGAAATGCCGCTGTAGAGCAGGAGTTGCAGCCAGCGCAGCAATTGCCGCCGCCCGAGCAGGGTGATGGCGTGCCGCAGTGACGTGATTTTTGTGGCCATCCCGGCGCCGACCGAGTTGGTGAGACGCAGCAGATTGAACGTCAGCATGGGTTCCTGTTTGAACACGATCTCGATTTCGGCATTGTCTGCATCCTGGCTGAGCAGTCCGAGCAGGCGCAGCAGCGAGAGTTCAGAGGTGTGCAGGCTCTTGCCCTTGATCACGGTGGGGTGGGCAAAGTAATAGCCCTGGAAGAGATCGAAGCCCAGGCCATGGCAAAGCAGCATCTGCTCATTGCTTTCCACTTTCTCGGCGAGAATCGTTTTTTCCAGCGGTTTGAGATTTGTGGACAGTTGCTTCAGCCGGGTCGGGTCAACACGGCTGATATCGACCTTGATGACTTCGGCAAGCTTCAGCAAGGGGCGCGACTGGTCGAGTGATTCCGGCCGTTCGCGGATGGCCAGGACGAAGCCTTCGCTACGGAGCAGTTGGCAGCGCGCCAGCATTTCATCCGTCGGGGCTACCGTTTCGAGGATTTCGAGCACGACGGAATGCGTCGGCAAGGCGTAGATCAGGTCGCTGAAAAGGAGTCCATGGTCGACCTTGATGAATCCCTGATACGGGCCGAGCGCGTCGGCCATCGAGAACTCGGTAAATGCATTGGTAATGACGGTGGCCGTGGCCTGATTGCCATCGACAAAACTGGCGAAGTTCCCGCTCTCAGCACTGCCGCTACGGAAGAGCAGCTCATAGGCAAACAGTTGCTGGTTGCGATCCAGGATGGGCTGCCGACCTAGGAAGACTTCCTGCAGGTCATTGTCGGGCATTTTCTGTTCCTCGCTGAAATTCGGGAAAGGCCTTGTCGTTATTTGCAAATCTTAGCACTACCCAACGCCGGGTGTACAGCTACAAGCGACAGATTGCGGCGCTTGATCGGAGAAACGGACAAATACAGGAGGCAATGCAATATGTTGTGGCGCGGACAGAGCGTCTCATTGGAAATGCATATGATTACTGGCTGAAGCTCATCGTGGTTGGCCAAGAGGCCATGCAGGGTGAACGGCAGCCGCGATCATTCCGGATTGTTATCCCGATCGATGCAACCGAACGGGCTTATCGAAGTGCGCTACTCGCGCTATCGGCGCGGAGCTGACCTTCGCGGGACACGGTAGCGGGCGTGCAGCGTTGGCCGTCAGCGGGGGCAGGCCAAATCGGCGAGTCTCGACCACTATGTGCCGTGCGGCGGCTCGCTGGCGGTTGCGGGAGAGCAAAACCACAGCTTGTTGCCTTCACTGTCCAGAAAACTGCCGACGTAGAAATCGCCATAGACCTGCACTTCGTTGGCGATTGTGATACCGCGCTGGCGTAATGCGTCCTGCGTTGCCGGGGCATGCTCCGTGGCGAGCGTAACGCGTGGGTTCGGCGTGTCTGTCGGCGCCGCCCAGTCCGGTTTGAGCATCAAGATCACTTGGCCGAGCCACCATCCAACCTGTTCGGTTCCCTCGAACGCTGGCTCCAGGCCCATCTTTTCCTTGTAGAATCGATTCGCGCGGTCAAGGTTTGTCACTGAAACCGCGACGACTTTGACGCGCTGGATGCCGAGCGGTGGCAGTACTTCGTTCATGATTTTTCCCCTCACGATTGGTCATCAATGGGCTGCTGTCAGTGGACAATCCAAAGCCGGCTAAATTCCTGCTTTTCAGAGCGCCATCGGAGACATCGGGAATAGTTATTCTTCTTACAGATAAATATGAGAAATGCGCAATTTGAATCGCGGCCTTCGCCGGACTCAACGGGCGAGAATGAGAGCATTCGGTCGCATTGTTGACCGCCATCTGGCGCTGTACGACTCCGGCAATCTCTTTGGCATCACAGGCGCGCAATTGCTTTCCACCATCATCCAAGCAGATTCTTGACCGGGCGGAAATTTCGGAGAGCAGAACCGGACCTTCAACGGCAACGGTCAGCGGTGCCCGGGGGACTCAGAACACGACTTTCTCTTGCAGGCTGATTCCTATCTGTTTGAGAGCACGATCCTGTATTTTGTATTGCCGGACTTCAGGTGATCAAAGGCGTCGTTGATCTTGCTCATCGGATACGTCTCAACCAAGGGTTTGACTTGATGCAGCCGGGCAAATTCCAGCATCGACTCGATAGTCGCCGGGCTGCCGACCGGTGATCCCGAAATTGAGCGTTGCCCAGTGATCAAAGAAAAAGCGCCCAGATCGAGAGGCTCCAGTGTCGCCCCGACAAAATGCAGGCGTCCCTTCGGTTTCAGTGTGTTGACGTACAAGTTCCAGTCCAGCTTCACGTTGACCGTGGAAATAATGAAATCAAAGGTGCCGGCAGCGGATTCGATCTCGCCCTGGTTGCGCGAATTCAATGTCTTGTGCGCACCGATCGCCAGGGCTTCGTGTCGCTTCGACTCGCTTGAGGTAAAAGCCGTGACCTCGCATCCCCAGGCATTGAGAAATTGCAAGGCGATATGGCCCAGTCCGCCGATGCCGATGACAGCCACCTTGTCGGTGGGTTTCACGTCGAATTGTACGATCGGGTTGAACACGGTGATGCCGCCACAGAACAGCGGACCGGCCGACTCAAGATCGATCCCTTCGGGAATTGCAATTACGCTGGAGGCATCCGCGCGCACCTTATCGGCAAAGCCGCCGTGATGCGCAACAATGGTCGATTGGGCTTCTGCGCAAAGATTCTGATCTCCGGTTTTGCAGGAATGACAGTGGCCGCAGTAGCCGCAGTGCCAACCCAGCCCGACGACCGTTCCTTCCTCCAGGTTCAGGACATGGCTCCCTCTGGCGGAAATCCTTCCGATCACCTCGTGGCCGGCCACCAGAGGGTACTTTGACATTCCCCACTCGTTGTCCACCATACTCAAATCGCTATGGCATATCCCGCAGTGAAGAACGTCGATTTCCACTTCGTCGGGATGGAGTTCGCCGACTTCATAGCTAAAAGGCTCAAATCGACCGCCGGCTTCGAGTACGGCATAGGCATTGATGGTCCTTGTTGTGCTCATGGCATTTCCGTCCTTGAGTTGGAGTTGGTGGGTGTTGCTTCGAAAACCTCTTTGCAGAAAGGGGCCAACCGGAGCTACACGGCACTATCACGTTGTGTGCGGTGGAACGATTGCTTGGGCGACATCGCCGGCACCGGTGCGATTGGGAAATGATACTTCCAGGACAACACACCCGACATCAGTCTTGAACGGGCCGTGCAGTTCTCCGGGAGGCCGACTGGCGTAATGCCCGGACTCCAGCCAGAGATCGAACGCTTCGTCGTAGAGGCGCCCGCTGACGATGAATACCTCTTCAGGGTAGGGGTGGGTCTTGCCGCCAAATTCTGTCGTATCGGCTCCAGGTAGAAAGCGGGTCAGCCTCGTGTACTCACCTGTTGCCTGGTCGATGCTCAGAGTCAGTTCTTCTGCTTTGCCCTCCATACCTTTGATCGGCGTCCAACGTTCCCGATTCTCGGGATGCAAGGCATTCCAGTATGTGGTGGTGGACTTGGTCATGTTTCGCTCCGGTACAGGTATGGGGGGTCGCCCAACGGTCAATACCCGTGCATCGATTATGCGCTTCGTATCCCTTGGCCAGCAAGGGCGTACCTCCGAGTGGAGCTGACGGGCAGGCGCGATTTCTTGGCTGCAGTTCGGTTGCGCATCCTGTTAGCGCTGACGGTAGAGCGCAATGGGAATCCACCATTCTTCAAGCACCTGCATTGCAAAATCGCTGTTCGCAGAATCCTCGCTGAAAGCTACCTCCTCCAGGAGTGCGACGATCACGGCTTCCTGTTCCGCTGTGAGAGACGCTAGTCGTGGAGGCTCCCGATCCGGTGGTCGCAGACTATGGAGCAATCCTTCAACCGCCATTTCTGGATCGTCCATGTGTCGGAGCGCATAGTTGATCAGGTGGGGCAGGTAGTGCCGCCACGAAGCAGGGTCGAGATGGGCGAGACCCCAGAAAGTGTATGTTTCGAGGTACGTATCCGTCGGCTTGTCGAGAACCGGGTCAGGTGGCGGAGCGAAGTCGTAGCTGTCCACGGCGTAGCCACCGCGCAGCGTCATCCGGGGGGCGGCCAAAGCGTCGGAATGAAACACTTCACGGGCTCGGCGGCTGATCTCGGATCGCATCCAAATCTCGTTGCATGATCTGTCTCACTCCAATGAACCGACATTGTCTTCTGCCCACCCGAGAAATACCTCAAGGATGCGCTCCAGCATTGTTTCGTCACCGGCACCATGCCAAGTGCCATTCTCGATGTAACAACTCAGCCAATGTGAGCCAAGAGCAAAACGCAGGTCATCAACACCTTCCGCGATTTCGGCGAACTGCTGCGTCTGTAAAGCCGTGCCCGTGAGATTGATTGTTACCCACCATCCCGGATTATCGCAAGACTGAATGTTCACGCCGGACGAATGCTCCCATTCGCCATTGCATTGAGCCAGGTACCATGTCTGCAGACGCGCGAGAGTATTCATGGCTGCCAACCATAGAGTTGAGTTTCACCCCCGCCGTGCGGGGAATTCAATGCCGCCCGCTTCGGGACCGGCACCGCCCGCACAAGCGGGGCAAGGTCGCGAGCATCGCGAGCGATGGTGCTCGAACGTTCAAGGTGACCGGCGCTGCGCGGTTTCATCGCGCAGCGTCCGGCTTGATGGATGGATTGGGCCTCATGCGCATGCGAAGACCTGCTCACTTCGCGCTGAATGTGCTGCATAAGTCGGCGGTGACAAACACCAAAGAGAGTTCCTTTGCCGGGACAATAACTTCGAACGCTGCGCCTTTCGAAACTGCCTGTTGGGTGATTGCTGTGGCGTACCCATTCTTGCGCATAAGCGCCGCAAAGGACTGCGGATCGGTGACCGCGCCGAGATCGGGAACCTTGCGTTTCAGTGACTCAACCTTGGCGCACTCTCCATGACGTGCCATGAGGAACCATTGCTCCGATGCTTGGAGCGGGGTGCATGCCAGTAGCGCAAGGAAAAGGAAGAACTTCAACGGTGAAGGCGGCATGGCGGATGAAAAACTACACGAGTCGGTGCTGGCGGTGTCCGCTCCGCCACAGAAGGGGCTGCGCGGCCGCCACCGTGGACAAGTCTGCCCCGGCAGTTCCCGTCCCGCGCTTGCTTTGAGATTGATCACCCATCATGGCCGAACGGGTCGCATCCACACGGATTGACGCCGATGACCAAAGGAAATCCCTGTGGGATAACCCCGCCGGCAACTTCTTGTCTGCCGCTTGTCGTGATTGCCACGACGTGCGCAGATTCCATGTCGGCACGGACCATTGCGAGTCCACACCAGATGCCGGATATACGACTGCATGCGCTTCCTTCGCCATCCCAATCGATCAATTTCTTGCTTTCTGAGAGAGTCCATACACGCAGGGTTAGCCCTACCGTCCAGCATTGATTACCCCGGCAATAATACAAACAAAGAGAACGGAAATGACAAAGGCAACAAGTACCGGCGGTACACGTGGGCTATACGTCTTGACCCCAAAAGGGCTACCGACCTCAACCATCTTGTCTTTTCTTGCAGCAACCTGTTTTTCAAATTCTTTGAGCTGACGATCAACCTCTATTCGAGTCCTTGGTTTTCTACGACGGCCAAAATGGGTGACGCCTAGAACTGGGCACATTAGTGCAAACGCAATCAGGGTATAGAAAAAGACCAGAAAGGAAAAAACGTAAGGGTCACTGTTCCAATAAGCGTAAGGATATTCTTGGGATGAAAACCATGAAACATCAACAAAGAAATTCTTGATTCTTCCTTCAAATATTCCTTGGGCAGGAAAACAACCTAACGCAATAGATAGTGGGAGAAAGAAGAGGATGCGCAAGAACCACTCTCTTCGTTGCCCTAGGCGATCACGTTCTTGCCATTGTTTAATGGTTTTGTTGTATTGGTCATCAAGCTCTCTACCTCGCACAAGCATATCCAACATGGCCTTCCTGTCCGAGTCATCAGGAAAAGCCATTGCGTCACGTTCTAAAGAGTCGAAATCCGGCGACATAGCGGCTAACGAATAGCGTTTATCTGCCGACGCGGGCGAGGAAGAAGAGGGCGCGGAGTCATCTTGGCGGATAAACCTTGTTGGACTGAACCGCCGGGAGAGCGGTGGTTATGGGGATTGTAAGGAAGGCGCCGGGGAAGTCAATCGTTTGGCATAGGGGTTGGCCGGGGAATATCCCGAGTACGGCGGACCAAGAGGGCCAGATTCACCGAATTCCGGGCATCCCGTTCGGCGTGTCTGACGCCACCGACGAGAACGGCACGCGAGCGCGCAAGCACGGCTGGAAGCGATCTTTCCATTGCTTCGACAAGCGCTGAGGCGTACGCCACCTGGCCAGCTCACGGTGGCCCCCTTGACGTCGGCAGACGACGTTCCGGCAGGATCACCCCCGACATACAAAGCTGGCCGCGTCCACAGTGCGGACAGCAGTTCCATTCACTGCCGCTGACCCGGCGCAGGAATTCGGCCACCGACTCAATGACTACGGGTTGTGGCGGCGGCACATCGAGCGCCGCCCGTGCCGCCGCCAGATAGCCCTTCTCTCCGCTTCTTCTCTTCCCTACGCTTCGCCGTTTGCGCTACTGGTCAATTCCGCCCATTCCTCATCGGTAAACAGGCGCGAACGCGTATGGAACGCCTTGCCTTCCGGCCCTTCGAGCGAGAAGGTGCCGCCGGTGCCTTCGATGACGTCGATGATGAGTTGTGTGTGCTTCCAGTATTCGTACTGGGACTTGCTGATATAGAAGGGGAAACCACCGATGTCTCCGAGGTATTCGTCGCCGGCGCCGATGGTCAGCTCGCCGGGCAGGTAACAGTTGGCGGCACTGTTATCGCAACACCCGCCCGACTGGTGGAAAAATACGGGGCCATGTTTGTCCTTGAGCAACTCGATCAGTTCAAGTGCGGCGGCAGTGGCGACGACTTTTTCAACCATGTTGATCTCCATGGAAAAAGGGGGCGGTTGAACGCCCCCGTATGCTCAGCACATTATCGGGCAGAGAATCAGAAGAAGCCCAATTTCTGTTCGGCGTAACTGACCAGCAGGTTCTTGGTTTGCTGGTAGTTGTCGAGCGCCGCCTTGTGGTTTTCGCGGCCGATGCCGGATTCCTTGTAGCCGCCGAAGTTGGCGTGGGCCGGATAGGCATGGTAGCAGTTGGTCCATACGCGACCGGCCTTGATCGCACGGCCCATGCGATAGGCAACATTTCCGTTGCGTGTCCACACCCCGGCGCCCAGGCCGTAAAGCGTGTCGTTGGCAATCGCCAGCGCGTCGGCTTCATCCTTGAAGGTGGTCACGGCCAGCACCGGGCCGAAGATTTCCTCCTGGAAGATGCGCATTTTGTTGTGGCCCTTGAACAGCGTTGGCTGAACGTAATAACCGCCGTCGAGGTCGCCGCCAAGGCTGGCTTGTTCGCCACCGACCAGCACTTGCGCACCCTCCTGCTTGCCGAGGTCGAGGTAGGTCAGGATCTTGGTCAGTTGTTCCTTCGAGGCCTGGGCGCCAAGCATGGTATCGGTATCGAGCGGATTTCCCTGCTTGATCGCTTTTACGCGCGCCAGGCAGCGCTCCATGAACTTGTCGTAGATCGATTCCTGAATCAGCGCGCGCGACGGGCAGGTGCACACTTCGCCCTGATTGAAGGCGAACAGCACCAAACCTTCGATGGCCTTGTCGAGGAAGCTGTCGTCCTTGTCCATGATATCGGCGAAGAAGACGTTGGGCGATTTTCCACCGAGTTCCAGCGTGGCCGGGATCAGGTTGTTGGCGGCGGCCTGCGCGATGACGCGGCCAGTGGAGGTGGAGCCGGTAAAGGCTATCTTGGCAATGCGCTTGCTGGTGGCCAGCGGCATCCCGGCTTCGCGGCCGTAGCCATTGACGATGTTGAGCACGCCGGGGGGCACAATGTCGGCGATCAGTTCGGCAAGGATGAGAATGCTGATCGGGGTCGATTCGGCGGGCTTGAGCACCACGCAGTTGCCAGCGGCCAGAGCGGGGGCCAGCTTCCAGGCCGCCATCAGGATCGGGAAGTTCCACGGGATGATCTGGCCGACGACGCCAAGTGGTTCATGGAAGTGATAGGCCACGGTGTTCTCGTCGAGGTCGCTCAGGGCGCCTTCCTGTGCGCGGACACAGCCGGCGAAGTAGCGGAAGTGATCGATGGTCAGCGGAATGTCGGCGTTCAGTGTTTCGCGAATCGGCTTGCCGTTGTCGACGGTATCGGCATAGGCCAGCAGTTCGAGATTGGCTTCGAGGCGGTCGGCGACCTTCAGCAGGATATTGGCCCGCTCGGCGGGTGCGGTCTTGCCCCATTTGTCGGCAGCGGCGTGGGCTGCGTCGAGCGCCAGTTCGATGTCCTCCGCGCTGGAGCGGGCGACCTGGGTGTAGGGTTTGCCATTGATCGGGGTGATCGCGTCGAAGTACTGGCCTTTGACCGGGGCAACCCATTTGCCACCGATGAAGTTGTCGTATTTGGTCTTGAACTGGACTTTGGCGCCAGCGGCGCCGGGTGCGGCGTAAATCATGGGGGTCTCCTCCTTTGAGTTTTCCGGCACAGCGAACGGTTGTACCTGTCCTCACGTTGCAGGGAACGTGCCAAGGGCGAGAATCCATGCAAGCGCATGATTCACAATAGATTAGGGAAACACGGCTAGGTGAAATGCACGCTGCGGTGACGTACCGCTCTGGCGCACTGTCACGAAATGACACAGGTGCCGGGTCTTTGGGTGCGGATGCCTTGCATCCCATCGGGTGGCCGCGTATGGTGAAAATAGAGCAAGGACTCGCCGTATAAGGTGGGCCACAAATCTGGAGGAGAGAGACATGTTGACCACACCCACCGGTGCGGCATTGCGGCAAGCGCGCAATCAGTTGATCGAACTCGGCGAAGTGCCGCCCGCAACGCTCGTCGGCCCGACAGTCGCACGCTCCTGGCGACGTTGTCTCGACGCCGGCCTGGCGCCCCTCGGACGTCTTGGGGAAGCGCCCCACCTCGATGGACTCCAGTTCAGCCGCGTCGCCGAACGACAGCGGGAGCTCCTGGCCCATGCGCGACCGGTCATGGAATACCTGCGCGCGCAAACATGCGATTCCGGCAGTCTGGTTCTTCTCGCCGACAATCGTGGCGTGGTGCTGCATACCCTGGGGGACAGTGATTTTCTCGGGCGTGCCGAACGTGTGGCACTGATGCCCGGTGCGTCCTGGCATGAACGACATCGCGGCACCAACGCCATCGGCACGGCACTGGAAGAGGCCGGCCCCGTGGTGGTGCACGGTGCCGAACATTTTCTTGAGCGTAACGGTTTCCTCACCTGCGCTGCCGCCACGGTGACAGCGCCGGACGGTCGTCTGCTGGGCGTGCTGGACATCTCCGGCGACCAGCGCGGGCGCCACCCGCACACTTTCAGTCTGGTACGCGCGGCGGCGCAGATGATCGAGAATCGTCTGTTCGAAGCACGCCATGGCGACGCGCTGCGTATACGTTTTCATCCGCTCGCCGAAGGGATCGGTACGGTCGCCGAAGGCGTGGCCGCGCTTTCGGAGGACGGCTGGATCGTCGGAGCCAACAAGTCGGGACTGGCGCTGCTTGGTTTGTGCCCGGCGGATCTCGGCGCAACTCCGATTGCCCGAGTATTGCAATTGCGCCCTGCCGATCTCGTTGACTGGGGGCGCAGACGCGGCATTCAAGCGATGCCGGTCGTGCAACAAACCGGCAATCGCTTGTTCGTGCGCGTCGAACCTGGGCGCGCGACGGTTCGCGTAGTCGTCCAGCCAGTGACCGAGTCTGAGGCGCCCAAGGACGCCTTGTCGATGCTCGACTCCGGGGATGCGCGACTGAGATCCGCCATCGACAGGGCGCGCCGCATCGTCGGCAAACCCATTGCACTCGTCCTTCAAGGTGAATCGGGGGCGGGCAAGGAGTTTTTTGCCAAGGCGTTTCATGATTCGGGGCCGCGTCGTGCCAAACCTTTTGTTGCGCTGAATTGCGCCACCCTGCCGGAAAACCTGATCGAGGCCGAACTCTTCGGTTACGCTCCCGGCGCGTTCTCCGGGGCACGCAAGGAAGGCTGCCCCGGCCGCATCCGCGCGGCGAACGGCGGCACGCTGTTCCTCGATGAGATCGGCGACATGCCGCATGTGCAGCAGGCACGGCTGCTGCGCGTCTTGCAGGAACGGGAGGTCGTGCCGGTTGGCGGTGGCGCGCCTGTTCCCGTGGATTTTGTCCTGGTCTGCGCTACCCACCGCAACCTGAAGGCGGAGATGGAAGCCGGGCGCTTCCGCGCCGATCTTTACTACCGCATCAACGGCCTGACGCTGATCCTGCCGTCATTGCGCGAGCGCTGCGATTTTTCGTCGCTGACGGCGCGAATGCTCAAGGAGATGGCGCCTGAGCGCGATGTTTCACTCAGTGACGCCATTGCCTCCGCCTTTGCAAATTACGCCTGGCCCGGCAACCTGCGGCAGTTGGCCAACGCGCTGCGCACGGCCTGCGCGTTGCTCGATGAAGACGAGACGCAAGTCAGCTGGCAGCATCTGCCCGACGACCTCGTCGAAGAGTTCAAGCGACCGGCTCCGTGGATGAGCGGGGCGGTTGAAGTTGCCCCCGCGAGCGAAACCCTTCAGGAACTTTCCGTAGCGGTTATCGCCCGGACAATTTCTGTCAGCCGGGGCAATATGTCCGAGGCAGCGAGGCGTTTGGGGATCAGCCGCAATACCTTGTATCGACGCTTGAAGAACAGAGCAACTGATTCGCCGGAGTAGCCGTGACGATGGCGTCAGCGCTTATCTGTCTTGAGTCGGGCTGCAGGTAGTTGCCTGATCGGCGGGTTGGTATCGCAAGAGGGACCGCCGAAGTGGTCTCATTGGTGACGAGACTACTGAATGCGGTAGCTGCGGTGGCAGGCGACGCAGGTCCCGGTCACGGCCGACAGCGAACTGAGCGCTTTGGAAGTGTCGCCACTCTTGGCAGTCTTGGCAAAGTCACTGCTGGCGGTGTGCATCGAGCGAGCGATGGCATGCATATCGTTGGGCATGAACATGCCGGGGCGTGCATTCGGCGCCGCGTTGCGATGGCGTCCCATGGCTGAAATGCCCATTTTGGTTTCACCAATTTCTGCGGCTGTGGCGAATTGCTGCTCAGCCAGCGCACCGACGATCAAATGCAGTGCCGTTTGAAAATCGAGCATTTCAGCGCGCAACTCGGCGCGCGCTTCAGGCGGCATTTCGACAAGTTGGCGACCGTCCGCCTCGGCCGCGTGAATCGGTGCTGACCACATGGCGGCAAAGGTAAGCAGAAGTGTCGGCAGAGCAAGTTGGGTTTTCATGTAGTGACCTGTCAAGGGACCGGGAAGCTCGCGAATTGATGATGATAACCCGATGAGCCTTCGGTCGGTGGCCATGCCGGACGGCATATCGCCTGGTTGTTGGCGATACGGTCAAGAGGGCAGACGCGGCAGTGCGTGCCCCGCCGCATCAAAGAGGTGGCAGCGTTCGCCGCGCAGCCACAGGCTGGCTGGCCGTTCCCTGCTGTTGTCGGCGTCGAAATCGACCGCGCCGCGATGACTGGAAGCCGCAGCGCAACCTGGATTGCAACGATACGGAGTCTATGCGGGCATCGGCTGGCGTGCGTTAAGGCGCAACCAACCGCGCGCGACGCGGTAGATGGCCCACACGCCGAGAATGAACAGGCCGACTACCCAGGTCCCGAAGCCGATGATCACCAGTGTCAGCGGCAGAGAGATCAGGCCGACCAGCAGCGCCCAGGCCAGCGCATACCAGAAGGTGCGGATCTGCCAGTCGAAATGCGACTCGAGCCAAGTGCCGCGCGCCTCGCCGCGGTAGATGTAATTGACGATCACCGCGATGATCGATGGCCAGCCGAACAGAAAAGAGCCGATCACGGTGGCAGCGCCGAACGCGCCCAGCGCCAGGCCCAGTGCGTGTAGCGCGTAAACGATATGCGTCGTGCGCTCCAGCGCAGACGAGGCTTCGATGGTCATCACTTGATTGTCCATAAAGCGCGCTCCTCGGGAGTGGGTAGATACATCAATGTGGGGGTCAGCGCCAGGATCGCAAGGGCCATTGCGCAAGGATAGGAAAATCGATGCCACTTTTGCCGGAGAATTCGGGAGTATTCGGAAGTATTTAGTCGCGGTCAAGGGTCGACTTGACGTACGAAGGTGATAAAGACGCTATCCGGAAAAGCGCGCCATCGTGCTTGAAGCCGCGCAAGGGACGGGTTCAAAGGGTTCAGATCGTGGCTCGCTTCACGAGCACGATCTAACCTTGGTAGTTGGACGAAGCC
>NZ_FLQY01000125.1 GCF_900089945.1 Candidatus Propionivibrio aalborgensis
GGGAAAGATTGTGCCTCGGCTATGGCGCTCGCTTCGTCAACCTCGACAGCCATGATGCATCCGGCTTGCGCACCCTTTTCGCGCAGGATGCGAGTCAGCTTGCGCGTATCGATTCCGGCAATGGCAACGACACCAGGGAGACTCCAGTTTCATGGCGCAGATACGCAAAAGCGGGACGGGCGCGAGCCCTCCCGCTTGACTACTTGATAACCCGGAGATTGTACCGGAGTGCCCCTCTTTCGGCAATTCTCCCGCATGCCTCGGACCCGGTTTAAGGGCTCGATTTCGTCAGATATCGTCGCAAATCCTGACCTGCTGGCGGTCTGCCAATTTGATCTCAACAGCGCGCTTCCCCTAATTTGCGGGCGTTGAACGTATATAATTCGGGGTTTATCGCAAAGCGCTTACGGCCTGAACCCATATGGAAGCTGAACAGATCAACATCATCGCCAACCGACTCGTGGACATCGCCCGGCGTACCAGTGAGTTGCGGAGGTATCTTTGACTACGATCAGAAGTTTGATCAGCTAAGCGCCGTATCACGCGAACTCGAAGACCCCAAGGTCTGGGACAACACCGAGCGTGCGCAGGAGCTTTCACGCGAAAAGAAATCGCTCGAAAACGTCGTCCTGACCCTCGACCGCGTTGGCGGCCAACTCAAGGACGCCGACGAACTGTTCGCCATGGCGCGCGATGAAGACGATGATGACACGCTGCGGGCGGTAGCCGCCGATGCCCAGGAAATTGAAAAGGACGTTGCCCTGCTCGAATTCCGGCGCATGTTCAACAACCCGGCCGACCCGCTCAACTGCTTTATCGAAATCCAGTCCGGCGCCGGCGGCACCGAGGCGCAGGACTGGGCCGCGATGCTGCTGCGCATGTACGTCAAATACGGAGAGCGCAAGGGTTACGCCGTCGATATTCTCGAAGAATCCCCAGGCGACGTTGCCGGCATCAAAACGGCCACGATCAAGCTTTCGGGCGATTACTGTTTCGGCATGCTGCGCTCGGAATCGGGCATCCACCGCCTGGTGCGCAAATCGCCGTTCGATTCGAATGCCCGCCGCCATACCAGTTTCTGCTCGATCGTCGTCTTCCCTGAAATCGACGATTCGTTTGAAATTGACATCAACCCCGCCGATCTGCGGATCGACACCTACCGCGCTTCCGGTGCCGGGGGTCAGCACATCAACAAGACCGACTCGGCGGTGCGCATCACGCATAACCCGTCAGGCATTGTCGTGCAGTGCCAGAACGACCGCTCGCAGCACCGCAACCGCGCCGAGGCGATGGCCATGCTCAAATCGCGCCTGTATGAAGCCGAAGTCCAGAAACGCCAGGCCGATCAACAGAAGCTTGAAGACGCCAAGACCGACATCGGCTGGGGACATCAGATTCGCTCCTACGTGCTGGACCAGTCGCGCATCAAGGATCTGCGCACCAACGTCGAAGTCGGCAATACACAGAGCGTGCTCGACGGCGATCTGGATCAGTTCATCGAAGCCAGCTTGAAGCAGGGCGTCTGAATCCCGCACAGCTATTCTTAGCCCAATTAGTCATCTTTACGATTCAATCATTGATTGCGAGAAACACCATGTCCGAACCAAACGACGCATCGACCAACACGCCAGAGCATGACGAGAACCACATCGTCACCGAGCGCCGCGCCAAACTTGCCGAATGGCGCGCCACCGGCAAGGCGTACCCGAACGATTTCTTGCGCGAAAACACCGCGGGCAAGATTGCCGAAATCTACGAATCCAAATCGGGCGATGAACTCGAAGCCGCAGCGGTTGAAGTCAAGGTTGCCGGTCGCATCATGCTCCGGCGCGTCATGGGCAAAGCCTCATTCATCAGCATTGCCGACCTCTCCGGCCGCATCCAGATCTACGTCGCCCGCGACAAGGTCGGCGAAGAAACCTATACCGCCTTCAAGCGCTGGGACATCGGCGACATCATCGGCGCCGTCGGCACCTTGTTTCGCACCAAGACCGGCGAACTGACCATCCAGGCTGCGGAAATCCGTCTGCTCTCCAAATCGCTGCGCCCGCTGCCGGAGAAATTCCACGGTCTGACCGATCAGGAACAGAAATACCGCATGCGCCATCTCGATCTGATCATGAACGAGCAATCGCGCTTCACCTTCGCGGCGCGCAGCCGAATGGTGCAGTCGATCCGCAACTACATGACCGATCACGGTTTCCTTGAGGTCGAAACGCCGATGATGCACCCGATTCCCGGCGGTGCGGCAGCCCGCCCCTTCAAGACCCACCACAATGCGCTGGACATGGAGCTGTTCCTGCGCATCGCCCCGGAGTTGTATCTGAAAAAACTGGTCGTCGGCGGCTTTGAAAAAGTCTTCGAAATGAACCGCAACTTCCGCAACGAAGGGATGAGCCCGCGGCACAACCCCGAGTTCACCATGATGGAGTTCTACGAAGCCTATACCGAATACCGGAAACTGATGGATTTCACCGAAGGGCTGCTGCGCCATGCGGCGCGCGATGCGTTGGGCACGGAGGTCTTCGCGTACCAGGGACGCACCCTTGACCTGTCGAAGCCGTTTCACCGGCTGACCATGGTCGACGCAATCCTCAGATACCACCCTCAATACACGCTCGAACAACTGAATGACGCCGAATGGCTCAGGCAGAAACTGACAGCGTTCAAGGTCGAGGTCAAACCCGGCATGGGGCTGGGTACCCTGCAGTTGTTGATGTTCGAGGAAACGGCCGAAGCCGATCTGTGGGAACCGACATTCATCATCGACTACCCCGCTGAAGTCAGCCCGCTGGCACGCCGAAGCGACAGCAACCCGGAGGTCACCGAGCGCTTCGAGTTGTTCATCGTCGGCCGCGAAATCGCCAACGGCTTCTCAGAACTGAACGACCCGGAAGACCAGGCAGCACGCTTCCTGGAACAGGCCAGGGCGATGGACGCCGGTGACGAGGAGGCGATGTACTACGACGCAGACTACATCCGCGCCCTCGAATACGGTCTTCCACCCACCGGCGGCTGCGGTATCGGCATCGACCGGCTGGTCATGCTGCTAACCGACTCGGCAAACATCCGCGACGTCATCCTCTTCCCGCAGATGAAGCCCGAATAGTCGAAGCCAGTTATTACGTTGCCAATGCGTTTCAAGCGTTCCATACTGGTATGGTGGTCACCCGAGTAACTCCTGGGGCTGAATTGTATTGATTTGTATCTGGCGTCTACCAAACGCCTGTCTGGATCGTTTATCGCTCACCATCAATAAATCAGTGAGGCAACGCATGGAAAATCAAAGCCGTAGCACCCACCCGATGATCGTCGTTGCAGCGATAGCGGTAACGATTGCCAGCCTGACCGCCGTTGCCTCAATGGCCGGCTGGTTGCCCAGCAGCAACGCGACTGACGCAGTCCCTGCAACACAGGTGGCTGTTGCTCCGGCGACCGAACCGGCAGCAAAGCCCGCTCCAGAGCCGGTCGCTGCAAAACCGGCAGCGACCGTCGCGGCACCTCCTGCCCCCGAGAAAGCGGCATCGTCCCGTCCTCCGGCCCCGCGCAAAACCACCAAACAGGTCGAGTACGCTTATGACTCGACGACCAACAGCACCTATCGTGGCGCAACTCCGGTGGGCAACTACCCGATGAACGACAGCGGCGTCTACGTCGAGAGCAATCCGCAACCGCAAGCTCGTCAGGCACCCCAGTACTCCAATACCTGTCGCGACTGCGCCACCGTTGAAGGCGTACGGGAAGTCAAGCAGGAAGGTGAGGGAACAGGCCTTGGCGCCGTCAGCGGCGGCGTCGTGGGCGGGCTTCTTGGCAACCAGGTCGGCGGCGGACGCGGCAAGACGGTGGGCGCCGTCGTCGGCGCCGTCGGTGGCGCCTTTGCCGGCAACGCGATCGAAAAGAACGTACGCAGTTCGACACACTACGAAGTCACGGTTCGTCTTGACGACGGAAACACACGCGTCTTTACACAAGCGCAGCCGCCCGCCCTGCAGCGCGGAGACCGCGTGCGCATCAACAATGGGCAACTGACCCGCATGTAGAAGGTTTCTCGGAAAATCCCAAAACGCCCTGAGGGGCGTTTTTTCTTGTCCGCAAGAAACTGATATGTCACCTACCGTGAGCAGCATTGCCCGGCAATTGGCGGGGACAGACGCGGTATCATCGGGAGCAGGACTCCAATCCAAACCACTACGCAAGGTGGGGAGACGTAGCAGCCTTCCCAACCTGACGACGGAGATAACGCATGCGGCAGCCTTCCAAAACACCACAGACGGTCGACGAGTACATCGCGCGATGTGCGCCAGAAGTTCAGACGAAGCTACGTGCAGTGCGAATCGAAGCCAGATCAAACGCTCCTCACGCCGATGAGAAGATCGGCTACGGAATACCTACGCTCAAGATGGGTAAGAACATCTTTCACTTCGCGGCCTTCAAGAATCACATCGGCCTGTATCCTGGTTCGGTCGCCCTGGAGGTCTTTTCCGACGAACTCAAGAGCTACAAGACATCAAAAGGCGCAATCCAGATTCCGCTCAACCAACCGATCCCACGAAGTCTCGTAGCGCGGCTTGTTCGGTTCAACGTAGAAAATATCGCCATCGAGGCAAAGAAATGACCCTGTTCATGTCCAAGCTCGCTATCAAGACCAGATGATCCCCCTCAATGAACTGCTACTGTTCGCTGGCGCCGCCCTGCTGATGGTGTTAACGCCGGGCCCGAACATGGTCTATCTGATCTCGCGCTCCATCAGCCAGGGGCGAATGGCCGGCTTCATCTCCTTGCTGGGCGTGATTGCCGGCTTCCTCGTGCACATGTTGGCGGCAGCCACTGGCTTGACGGCGCTGTTTCTTGCGGTGCCACTCGCCTACGAAATTCTCAGGTGGGCAGGCGCGCTGTACCTGCTCTGGTTGGCATGGCAAGCCGTTCGACCCAGTGCCAGGTCGCCATTTGAAGCCCAGGACCTGCCGATTGATTCAACCGCGAGACTCTTTTTGATGGGCTTTCTCACGAATGCGCTCAACCCGAAAATCGCGGTGTTCTATCTGGCCATCTTCCCGCAATTTATCTCGCCACAGCATGGCTCGATCTTTCTGCAAAGCGTCGTTCTTGGCCTGACACAAATCTGCGTAAGCTTTTCGATCAATTTGCTCATAGTGCTCTCCGCCGCCAGCATTGCGACGTGGTTTTCCCGCAACCCAAGATGGCTCTCGGTACAGCGCTACTTCATGGGTTTCGTGCTGGGCGCATTCGCAGTTCGCCTCGCCTTTAAACAACGGCGCAATGCATAGCCCGGCCTACACGGACTTCCCGAGAATGCCTCGACGGACGTCTTTTCTTACCCGGCAGGAATCGAGGCCCTGGTTGTAGTCAAACAGAATGACCTTGAGTAGCATGGCCGGTGGGTAGGCCGCTGCGGCAGTCAGGTCGTTACAGTAACGAGCCATGTCGGGTATCCAAAAGGCAATACCCATTGGATCATTGATATTCCATTCGGTTCACCGCAAAATGCGCGGATGAATAGACTTTTTCTACACCTCCGTTGTGACGTTAAAGGGGCGCTCATTGACCGACTTTTCTAACTCCGGCCAACGTATCTTGAATATTGCCCAGGCGGCCCGACAGAAGAACGACAAATTGTCGGCAGCTGAAGTGTGGGCGGGCGTGCTTGGCCTAGAGGCTAAGAGTGCTACATCTGATCCGCACGAGGTGAATCAGCAGCTAGTACTTCTGCGCCAAGAGCTCGATTTGCTTGAAGAGCAGATGAAAGGAAGTAAGTTTAGTGAATCTCTCTACGTGCCTTACATAGGGCGGGTGAGAAGTGCCGTAACGCCGAGCAACATCACGGCCACATGGAACAACTACAAGCCGCAATTCACTGCCGAAACCATACTGGCCCTTCGTTACTGTGCTGAGATTTTGCCTGATGAGCCAGAATCGAGTTTTGAAGAACTCGAGCATCTTCTTTCGAAGCTCTCCGAGTTCGAGCAGAACCTCGATAGCACTTCAATGAACGGGCCAACTTATCGCTTCGTGAAGAGCCAGATCGAAATCATCAAAAACGCGATTCGCAACTATCCGATTTCTGGCGGAGCGGCAATTCAGAAGGCGTTTAGCGAGGGGTTTTCTGATTTAAATGCGAAGTCCGAAGACCTGGTCAATGAAGAGCAAACGTCGGTAACTGCCAAAGTTGGGGAGTTCTGGAGGGATCTCAAATCTGCTGGTGGAGAATTCGTAGAGGCCAATCGAATTGCGAACGCATACATCGGTCTCGTCAACAAGGGACAAAGTCTTGCGGAAGGTGCTATTGCGCTCTTATCGGGGCCGTCATAACAATGAGCTCCACATTCAACCTGTGGTCCGCAAAGCGGTAGTAAAACAAGCTTCCTCCTCTCAAGCCTTGACCGGCCTCACGCAACTCGCCGCGCGTTTGGCACGGCTACGCGCTTCGCCGATGGTGTCTGCGCTGGCCACGGCAACGCCCATGCGTCGCTTGAGAAAGCTTTCCGGCTTGCCGAAAAGGCGCAGGTCGGATTCGGGCACGGCCAGCGCTTCGGCCACACCCTCGAAGGCGATGCCCTGCTCGGCCATACCGCCGTAGATCACGGCCGATGCTCCCGGCCGACGGAGGCTGGTATCCACCGGCAACCCCAGAATGGCGCGCGCGTGCAGTTCGAACTCGGAGAGGCGCTGCGTGGCGAGCGTCACCAGCCCGGTGTCATGAGGCCGCGGGCTGACCTCGGAAAACCAGACGTTGTCATCTTTTACGAATATCTCGACGCCAAAAATCCCCCGCCCGCCCAACGCACCTGTGACGCGACGAGCGATATCGCGTGCCCGCTGCAGCGCCAACGGCGACATCGGCTGGGGCTGCCAGGATTCGACGTAATCGCCATTGATCTGAACGTGGCCAATCGGCTCGCAAAAATGGGTTTTCACCTCCCCGGACGCGCCGAGCGCACGCACGGTCAACTGGGTGATCTCGTAGTCGAACGGCACGCACGATTCAACGATGACTCGCGCTTCCTTGACGCGCCCGGACTGTAGCGCATAGTCCCAGGCGGGTTGGACATCCTGTGGCCCGCGCAGGAACGACTGCCCCTTGCCGGACGAAGACATGACCGGTTTGACGAAGCATGGATAGCCTATGCCGGCGTCAATAGCCGTTTGCAATTCGTTCAGCGAGTCAGCAAAGGCGTACGACGAGGTGGGCAACCCCAGTTCCTCGGCGGCGAGACAGCGAATCCCTTCCCGGTTCATCGTGAGCTGGGCGGCGCGCGCGGTTGGAATCACCTCGGCG
>NZ_FLQY01000126.1 GCF_900089945.1 Candidatus Propionivibrio aalborgensis
CTAGAAATAGGGGTGTCTTTTCGAGACTCGATTCGGGTTGTAGCTTGGAAACGTCATGCGTCACAATTTCTTGCCGGTTGGTATCGCTAAGCCACCGATAACAGATGATAAAATCTGCCGATCCATTTTCTGCAGCGGAGCCGACTGGCAACACGATGACGACGCTTGACCCCAATACGGCCGGATTCATCGACGGCAACCCGGTCGCGACCTTTGTGCTCGACATGAATCATCGGGTCGTCAGTTGGAACAAGGCCTGCGAGGTGCTGACCGGGATTCCTGCGGCGAGCCTGATCGGCACAAGCGATCAGTGGCGCGCCTTTTATCCGACCAAGCGCCCGGTGATGGCCGACCTGATTCTCGACGGCATGAACGAGGCCGACTTGCGCTACTTCTACCAGGAAAAATTTCACCCCTCAACGCTGATTCCGGGTGCCTGCGAAGCGGAGGATTTCTTCCCCGATTTTGGCAACGGCGGGTGCTGGCTGTTTTTCACTGCCGCGCCGATCCGCGATGCGGAAGGTAACGTGGTCGGTGCGATCGAAACCCTGCAGGATTTCACCGAGCGGCGCAAGGCGGAGGCCGCGCTCCGCGATCGGGAGGCACTGCTGGCGCAGATTCTCCAGAGCACGACGGTCGCTACCGTCGTCATCGACCAGGAGCACCAGATTATCCACTGGAACAAGGCGTGCGAGGCCCTGACCGGCCAGCAGGCCGAAAGCGCGATGGTAACCCGCGACCACTGGCGGCCGCCAAGTCCGGAAGGCAGGCCCTTCCTCTCTGATCTGGTGCTGGAGGGAAAGATCGAAGACGATTTCCACCGCTACTTCTGTGGTGACCTGCGCCAGTCTACGCTGATCAAAGGCGCGTACGAAACCGAGGCCAACTGGAAAAACGACAGGGGTGAAGAAAAGTGGCTCTATCTGACGGCTGCGCCGCTCATCAGCAGCAATGGCGAGCTCATCGGCGCCATCGAAACGATGCAGGACGTCACCGAACGCCGCCTGGCAGAAGAATCCCTGCGCAGGAGCGAGGAACGTTACCGGGAGTTGAGCATCACCGATGCAATGACCCAGCTTTACAATACGCGCCACTTCAGCGCCATGGTTGGCAAGGAGATCGAGCGGGCCGAACGTTACCGGCGTCCATTGACGTTGCTCATCGCGGACGTGGACAATTTCAAGGCCATAAACGATACCTACGGTCACTCGGAAGGAGACCGGGTGCTGGTCGGTTTGGCCGAAGTCATCCGGTTGTCGCTGCGTAGTACCGATTCCGCCTACCGCTATGGCGGCGAGGAATTTGCGATTCTGATGCCTGAAGTGATGGTTCGGGACGGCGCCAAGCTGGCCGAGCGCGTTCGAAAGCAGTTTGGCGACCGGCAGTTCGAGATGCCGGACGGAACGGTCCTTCGTTCGACGGTCAGCATTGGCGTGACGCAGTTTCAACCGGGGGACGATACCAAGAGCTTGTTCTGCCGCGCCGACGACGGCATGTATCAAGCCAAACGGCGTGGCAAGAACTGCGTGGTTATCGTCGAACCTCCGAGCGGGCCTTGACGGGCCCGAATTTCAAGCCAAAAGCGGTAAAGGACTGACGATCAACCGGAAGGCATGTCGTCAGTTGCCAAGCGACGATCACAAGCTGCCGGGTGCGAATCATATAATAAGGTCATGGTTTCCGTTGTTCATTCCGTCGACGCCCAGAGCGATTTCAAGCACTCCTTGCAGACCTTGTGTGTCGGCATGTCTGGCGGAGAGAAAGAGAAGATCCGTCGTGCCGCCGAGTTTGCCCAGTCGGTCTATGGCGAACTCAATCTGGGGAGCGGCGAAGGCGTCTGGCACCACGCATTGGGCATGGCGCTCATCCTGGCCGGCCTGAAACTGGATGCCGACTGCCGTATCGCGGGCCTGCTCTTTGCCGTACCCACCTACGATGCGGAGGGAATCGCGCAGGTCGATGAGCGCTTCGGCGCGGCTGCCGCGCATCTGGTGGGTGGCATTTCGCGCCTGAACAGCTTGCGCCCGATAGCGCGTGGCTTCGTCGCGTATTCACTGGAAAACGACGGTCGGGATCCGGTTGAAGTCAAGGCGCAGGTCGAAATCCTGCGCAAGATGTTGCTGGCAATGGTCGAAGACATTCGCGTCGTGCTGCTCAGGCTGGCGTCGCGTACCCAGACCCTGCGCTACTACGCGGCCGAATATGACGAGCTGCGGGTTCAGGTGGCGCGCGAAACACTGGATCTCTATTCGCCGCTGGCGAATCGTCTTGGCGTGTGGGAGCTGAAATGGGAACTGGAGGATCTATCGTTCCGCTTTCTGCATCCTGATCTCTACAAGAAGATTGCCGATCAACTCGATCAAACGCGCGGCGAGCGTGAGCATTTCATCACCGACGCTATTGCCAGCTTGAAGCGTGAGCTGGCCACGGTAGGCATCAAGAAGGCCGAAATTTACGGCCGGCCGAAGCATATTTTCAGCATCTGGAACAAGATGCGGAAAAAAAGCGTCGAGTTTTCCGAAGTCTATGATGTGCGCGCACTGCGGGTCATCGTCGATGAAGTGAAGGACTGCTATACCGCACTGGGTATCGTTCACAACATCTGGTCGCCGATTCCCAAGGAATTCGACGATTACATTTCGCAACCGAAAGACAACGACTACCGTTCGCTGCATACCGCCGTGTATTGTCCGGATGGGCGCTCGCTCGAGGTGCAGATCCGCACCCGCGACATGCATGAGCATTCAGAGCTTGGCGTGGCGGCGCACTGGCGCTACAAGGAGGGCAAGAAACAATCCTCCGACAGTGGCTACGATGACAAGATTGCCTGGCTGCGCCAGCTTCTGACGTGGAAGGAAGAGGTTACCGATTCGCCGGACTGGGTCAAGCACTACAAGGAAGCGGCGTTCGACGAGATGATTTACGTCATGACACCGCAGGGTCGCGTCGTCGACTTGCCGCGCGGTTCGACGCCTGTTGATTTTGCCTACCGCGTACACACTGACCTTGGCCATCGTTGCCGGGGAGCCAAGGTCGATGGCGTGATGGTCTCGCTCAATACGCCGCTCGAAACCGGTCAGAAGGTCGAGATCATCGTCACCAAGCAGGGCGGGCCGTCGCGTGACTGGCTCAATTCCCTGCTCGGCTATCTGAATACCCAGCGCGCCAGGGCCAAGGTGCGGCTATGGTTCTCCTCGCGAGCCCTTGAGCAAACCCTGACCGACGGGCGGGCAACGGTCACCCGCGAACTGCAGCGAATGGGCGAGGCGGGCACCAAGCTCGATGAGCTTGCAGCCAGACTGGGTTTTGCCAAGAGCGACGATCTTTTCGTTGCGGTGGCCCGCGCCGAATTGAGCCTGCGTCAGTTGCAAACGGCGGTGCACGGTAACGCTGCGCAGAATGTTGCTCCGATTGCAAAGGATGTATCGATACGCAAGAGCAAGGCCGGCAATGGGGCCGAGAAAGGTATTCTAATCGTCGGCGTAGATAAGTTGCTGACCCAGATTGCCGACTGTTGCAAGCCGGCACCGCCTGACCCTATCGTCGGCTTTGTAACGCGTGGCAAGGGTGTGTCTATTCACCGTGCCAATTGTTCGAACGTGGCAAATATGGAAGCGATGCATCCGGAACGCGTAATCGAAACCGGGTGGGGTAGTCAGACCGATGGGATTTTTGCCGTCGATATCGTTGTTGAAGCCAATGACCGGCAGGGTTTGTTGCGCGACGTTTCGGAAGTTCTGACGCGCGAGAAAATCAACGTCATCGCGGTCAATACGCTTTCGAAGCAGGGGATGGCGCGGATGAGCTTTACAGGCGAGATCGGCGACCTGGGTCAGCTCGCGCGGACGCTGGAGTTATTGCTTGAGGTCGATGGGGTGATTAGCGCAAGGCGCGCCTGATCGCCAGTTGCGCATTCCGCATTCAAAATTCCATGCGGTCACCCCGCCGGGCCGGAAGGGATGACGACCTCTCGGTCGAAATCAAGCCAGCTTGAATCGGCGAACCTCCGCGGCGAGACTCTCCGAAAGACGTTCGAGATGGGCGGCCGTACCGGCATTTTCGGCGACGGCGACGCAGTTCTCTTCGGCCATGCGGGCTACCTTCTCGACGTTCTGGGCGATTTCGGCGCTGGCCACGCTCTGTTCGTGCAGGGCATTCGTGATATGAGCCACTCTGTCCACCACCTGCAGCGCATTCTCACCAATCCCGCCAATCGATTCGCCTGCTTGCGTAGCCAACTCGACGCCAGCGGTGACGCGGCTGACGCCGAGTGCCATGCTTTCCACTGCATCGCGTGACCCGCTCTGAATGGCACCAATCATGTTCGATATTTCCTGTGTCGACAGCGCGGTGCGCTCGGCCAGCTTGCGCACTTCGTCGGCCACCACCGCAAAGCCGCGGCCCGATTCGCCGGCACGTGCGGCCTCGATGGCAGCGTTCAGCGCCAGCAGGTTGGTCTGATCGGCAATTTCCTTGATCACGTTGACGATGGCCGAGATCTGCTCGGAACGTGCGCCAAGCTCGGTGATGATTGACGCCGAACGATTCACCACTTCGGAAATCCGCTCGATCTCCTGCACCACATCACCGACGATCCGGCTGCCATCGGCCGACAATTCGCCGGCGCGACCTGAAATCCTGTTGGCATCCTGGGCGTTGCCCGACAGGTTTTCGATTCCCACTGTCATCTCTTCGATCGCCGCCGCCATGGTCGAAGCGGCGTCATTTTGCTGATCGCTGCTCTGGGTGATATGCAGCGATGCGGAAGCAAGCTTTTTCGTCGCCTCATGAACCTCGCCGGCGCTGCGCTGGACATTCTGGATCAGCGAGCGGAAAGCTCCGGTCATCTCGTTCAGGCTGTCGCCGACAAGTTTGAGTTCGTCACGGGTGCCAAGGTCGACGGACACGCTGAGATCGCCGGTAGCGATAGTCCGCGCGTTCGCGGCAAGGCGATTGATGCTGCCGATCGTTGCGTAGTACAGGGCAATCGACACATAAACGTAAAGCAAGAGGATCACAACGGATACTGCGATGTTGATTTGCATGTCACGTTGTGCCAGCTCCACCCGCTGCTGCAGCAGTTTTTCGAGATTCGGCAGCAGACTGTCGAACATTTCCTTGTACCCCTTCTCGATCGCCGCGGTGGTTACCGCGAAGTAGACCGCCGGAAGCGTCTCGTAACGCCCGGAGAGGATGTCCTGGTTGATCAGTGTGTTGAATTTCTCGGCCGCTGCACCCATGTCCTTGGACGCAGTGTCGAGTACGGCTTGTAGGCCGGGGTTGTAGCGCGACGTCGTTTCCAGGTTGCGGCGCAGGCTGGCGACCGAGAAGTCGAGTTTGGCCAGCAGCGCGGTAAACTCGACCTGCTGCGACATCACCAGCTCCCGCTTGCGGCTGAGTGCACCCGTCCCGAGCGCCCGCAACTGCTCCATGCTTTCCAGCGCCAGGGGCATCTCATCAACCACTGTAGCGATCAGATAGCGGGAGTCGATGTCCGGATCGTTCGTCAGGGCGTATTGGTCGGCGATCACCCTCTGAAGTACCTGCAACTGCCCGATCAAGCGTGTATGGCTCGCAAAATTCTCTCCCACGACCAACGAGAGGCCATCTTCCTCGATCGACGACCATTCTCCCATGATCGCCTTCCAAGCTTCGCTTGCTGCCAGTTGTGCCGAGAGACGGGCCGCCAGGATGCCGACCGCTTCCCTGACCGCTTTTTGCTTGGCCGCGCGCCGCTCCTCCATTTCCTCGTCACCATTTAGCACACCCGCGGACAACCCGCGATGCGCCTGCAGGTGCTGCATCAGGCTGGCAATCGGCTTGATCATTTCGATTCCTACAAGCTCTTGCTGCGAGCGGTGGATGACCCTGGTCAGGCTGTGGTAAAGGTTCATCGCCAGCATGCTGATCGCCACTAGCGCGAGTATCCCCATGATGGCAAATTTTTTCGTATAGCCCAGGCGGTTGAGCAGGGAGATAGCGGGGATAAACAGGGTCTTCATCTTATTCTTCTCCAGGCGGTGCAAAGCTTTTCAAACGGCCCGCGCAGTGTCGCGCCATTTCGAAGCCAAGTCTCAAGCAGGCCATACCATTTTCAACCCCAATCAGGCGGTGAGGCGCAACTGTTCCTCGGCAAACAGCGCGGCACCGACGATACCGGCCTGATTCAGAAAATCGGCGGCAATGACCGGCGCCTTGGTCGTGATCAGCGGTGCGAATTTGTGCAGTTCCCTGCTGATGCCGCCACCCAGTACAATCAGGTCGGGCCAGAGAAGGCTCTCCATGGTGGTGAGATAATGATTGAAGCGCGGTCCCCATTCTCCCCATTTGAGATTGTTCAAGACGCGCACCGATTCGGAAGCGTATCGTTCTGCCTCGAAACCATTGTCAAGCATTACGTGACCGAGTTCGGTGTTGGGCAGCAAGTGACCATTGGAGAAGAGGGCAGTGCCCAGACCGGTGCCGATGGTGACGATCAGCACGACGCCGGTAAAGCCCTTGCCTGCACCGAAACGTATTTCGGCCAGACCGGCAACATCAGCGTCATTCGCAACGTGAACGGTGCAACCGGTCTGCTTGGAAAAATACTCCGCTACCGGATAGTCGATGAAGGAAGGGTCGATATTCGCGGCTGTGCGGGCTATCCCTTTCTGGATGGCGGCAGGAAAGCCCATGCCGATTGGTTCCTTCGACCACTGATGTTGTTCCAAAATGGTTTTCAGCGCTTTACCGATGGCCTTGGGCGTTGCCGGTTGGGGCGTTGCCGTCCGGGTTCTCTCAGTGAGCAGCTTGCCAGTTGTTGTGTCTACGACGGCTGCCTTGATTCCCGTTCCACCTACATCTATGCCCAGAATATGCACGCTATGACTCCACTCGAAATTGTTCCGGGCCAATGCTAGCCTATCTTGTGTGTCTTGAGTGCATTTGGCGTGGGCGGACGCGGCACTGATTCCCAAAACAGGCGAAGTTTCCGATGGACCGAATCTTCGTCAAAGACGGGACGCCGATGACGATCGATTGGTTTCAGCCAAGCTCTGCCAGAAGCTGGTCGATCATGCCTTTGGATTGGTGCAGGTAGCCGCTACCGAAAAGGTTGAGGTGGTTCAGGACGTGATAAAGCTTGTACAGCGTCTTGCGTTGTTCATGCCCGTCGGCCAGCGGCCAGGATTCACGATAGGCTGAATAGAAACCTGCCGGGAATCCGCCAAACAGTTCTGCCATTGCCAGATCGGTTTCGCGATCGCCGTAATACACCGCTGGATCGTACAGTGCCAGTTTGCCTGATTCATCCAGCCCGGCGTTTCCGCGCCACAAATCGCCGTGCAGCAGGCTGATGCTCGGCTGATAGTTCACGAACAGTGCGGGAAGCTTCTCAAGCAGACGCTCACCGTCGGTGATGATTCTTCCTTTGTGTCCATTCTGTTTCGCCAGATCGAGTTGTGGCTTGAGCCGTTGCTGTGCGAAGAACAGAGGCCAGGTGTGGTGGCTGGCGTTGAGCTGTGGCGTGCTGCCGATGAAGTTGTCGCGATGCCAGCCGAATTCTTCGCCCTTGACGCGATGCAGGGTGGCCAGCGCGCGCCCTGCGTTCTGGCCTGCCGGGCCGTCGCCCAGGGAGCGCAGGCTCAGGTGTTCGAGGACGAGGTAGGTTTGCCGGCCGCTGACACCATGCGCAACGACGCGCGGCACGCGCAAGGCCGGGCAAACACCCAGCGCGCTCAGGCCGTCCGCTTCGGCCGCAAACATGTCATGCAGTTTCGCACGGTTGAGCTTGACAAACCAGCGCGTATTGCCGGTCCGCACAATGAGGGTACGGGAGATCGAACCGCCGCCAACGGATTGTGCCTGATCAATCCGGCAGGGTGCCCCAAGGTAATCGCCGATTGCCGCGTTCAAGGCATGGGTCAGACTATCATCGAGCGCATCGTCATGAAAGCTCATCGGACTCCCGTTTCGGTCTGCTGCGTAGTCAGTGCATCACGAAGGTTCTCTGGGTTTGAGCAGTTCGATTAACTCGCTTTGCGCGCAGCGCGGTTTGCCGCGCGCGCAGCGGCGCAGTCGATAGCTGCCGTTGGCGTCCATTTCCCAGGCCTGCTGATTGTCGGCGAAATAGATCTGCAATCCTTCGGTAATCACGCGACGCTTGAGCTTCTTGTCAAGTATCGGGAAGGCGAGTTCGATGCGGCGAAAGAAGTTTCGCTCCATCCAGTCGGCGCTTGACAGGTAAACCTTCTCCGCGCCGCTGGCGTAGAAATAGAATACCCGATGGTGTTCGAGCAGCCGGCCGATGATTGAACGAACCCGAATATTCTCCGACAGTCCCTTGATTCCCGGCCGCAAAGCGCAAACGCCACGAACGACCAGGTCGATTTTCACTCCGGCCTGCGATGCCTCATAAAGCGCGCTGATGATCCCTGGTTCGAGCAGCGAATTCATCTTGGCGATGATGCGCGAACGCCCTCCGGAACGCGCGGCCTCGGCCTCTTGCTGAATTGCGGACAGCAGGTTCTGCTGCAAGGAAAAAGGAGCCTGCCAGAGATGCTTCAGAGATTGGGCCAGCCCGAGTCCGGTGAGCTGCTTGAATACTTCATTGACATCGTCACCGATTTCTTCATTGCAGGTAAGCAGTCCGAAGTCTGAATAGAGACGGGCGGTCTTCGGGTGGTAATTTCCGGTTCCCAGATGCACGTAGCGACGCAACATGCTGCCGGTCTTCCCTTCTTCCCGGCGAACAATCAACAGCATCTTGGCGTGGGTTTTATAGCCGACGACGCCATAAATGACATGGGCGCCGACCTGTTCTAGCTTGGTGGCCCAACCGATATTCGCTTCCTCATCAAAACGCGCCATCAGTTCGAGGATCACCGTGACTTCCTTGCCGTTTTGCGCAGCAAGAATCAATGACTTCATCAATACGGAATCGGTCCCGGTGCGGTACACCGTCATCTTGATGGCTGCAACCTGCGGGTCGCTTGCGGCCAGTTCGAGCAGCGAAATTACCGGTGAGAAACTCTGGTAGGGATGGTGCAACAGGGTATCGCCGGCGCGGATATCGTCAAAGATGGAATTCCCTTTGTGCAACGATTTCGGGAAACCCGGCCTGAACGGCGTGAACTTGAGGTCGGTTCGTTCCACCCAGTCCGGCACCTGCATCAGACGCACCAGATTGACCGGTCCCGGAACACGGTAAAGATCGGTGGCTCCCAGATTGAACTGGGAGAGGAGAAACTCGGCCATGGCATCCGAGCAGATGTCGGCAACCTCCAGCCGTACGCCATCGCCGAAGTGCCGCTGCGGCAGTTCGCCCTGAATCTTTGCGCGCAGGTTTTTCACTTCTTCTTCATCGACGAAGAGATTGCTGTTGCGCGTGACACGAAACTGGTAACAGCCCAGGACGTTCATGCCGGCAAACAGCTCACCGACGAAGGCATGCAGGACCGACGAGAAGAACACAAAGCCGTACGCGCAATCGCACAGTTCACGTGGTAGCCGGATGACGCGCGGCAGGACTCGGGGGGCCTGGACGATTGCTGCTCCGGAGCTGCGGCCGAAGGCATCCTTGCCCTTGAGTTCGACGGCAAAATTGAGACTCTTGTTAAGTACGCGCGGGAAGGGATGCGATGGATCAAGACCGATCGGGGTCAGGACCGGCATGACTTCGCGGAAAAAATAGTCCTTGATCCACTCGCGTTGTTCGACGGTCCATGCCGAGCGCCGCAGGAAGACAATGCCTTCCTCGGCCAGTTTGGGAAGGATCTCGTCGTTGAGCAGGGCGTACTTTTCCTCAACCAGCGAATGTGTTTCGTCACTGACCAGACGGTAGGCCGCACGCGCCGTCAATCCGTCCGTGGTAACGGCTACGGAATTCAGCTTGACCTGCTCCTTGAGGCCAGCCACACGGATTTCGAAGAATTCGTCAAGATTGCTGCTGACGATGCACAGAAATCGCAGTCGTTCAAGCAATGGGACGAGCGGATTTCTGGCCTGTGAAAGCACCCGCCGATTGAATGCCAGGATGCCCAGTTCGCGGTTCAGGAAGTTTTCAGAAGGGAAGCGGGTCCCGCTGGCGTGCGCAATATCAGGAGGATAAGTCATGCTTTCATTGAACCAGGAATGGGTGAGTGATGCAAGGCGACGATTGGGTTACGTTCAAGTAGATCACTGAAACATATCTGTAAGTGATACACAAGCAAACCCAGAACCACATGCATCGCAATAACTGCGAAAATACATCCTCATGCTCGAGTTTGTTTTCTCCTTTGCGACTCGTTTCCCGTTCCACATGAGCTCAATGACAACGCTTCAACCGCGCCGCGTCATGCTGCGAATTCTTGCCACCGCAGCATGGGCGATCAGCATGTTCACCAGCACGCAGGCGCAGGAAATCGAGCCACGCGCGTATTCCAACGCGCCGATTGGAATGAATTTCTTTATTGCCGGATACGCCTATACGGATGGCGATTTGCCCTCCGGTACGCTGCCCATCAGGAACGCAAATATCGAAACCTCAAACGCTGTTGCCGCCTATGCCCATGTGTTCGACCTGTGGGGGCAGTCGGGCAAGATCAACGTGATCCTGCCCTACACTTCGCTCTCCGGCACGGCGGAGGGTACGGCGGTGTTGTCGGGGCAAACCGTGGAGCGCAACATCAACGGCTATTCCGATATGAGCTCCAAGCTATCCATCAACTTGTACGGTGCGCCGGCGCTTTCGCTCAAGGAATTCAGGAATTACAAACAGGACCTGATCATCGGCGCCAGCCTGCAGATTACCGCACCCACCGGGCAGTACGATTCAAGCAAGTTGGTCAACCTCAGCACCAACCGCTGGTCTTTCAAACCCGAGATTGGCTTCTCCAAAGCCGTCGGAGACTGGACGGGCGAGCTGCAGGCTGGCGCCACGTTCTTTTCCGACAACACCGATTTCTTCGGCGGCAAGACGCGTTCGCAAAAGGCCTTGTATTCGCTGCAAGGCCACGCGATATACGCCTTCAACGCCGGTGTCTGGGGCTCTCTGGATGCCACCTACTTCGCTGGCGGGCGCACGACAATCGACGGTACGGAGAGTAGCGATCTGCAACAGAACTGGCGCCTGGGCGGCACGCTGGCTTTCCCGATAGATGCTCACCACTCGATCAAGCTCTACGCGAGCAGCGGGGTGTCGGCACGCACCGACAACAACTACAATCTGTTTGGAATTGCTTGGCAGTATCGCTGGGCACCCGGGTTCTGACGCACCGCCTCGTGCGGCCCATCGTGTGACGGGCGCAATGATAGAATTCTCCCATACAAAAAAACAATGGAAGACAGGGAGTACGGATTATGGGTTATGAACAGATCGCGGCGGTGGATCTTGGCTCCAACAGTTTCCGAATGCAGGTGGGTCGCGTTGTTGAGGATCAAATCTACCCACTCGATACGTTAAAGGAACCGGTTCGGCTGGCTTCGGGGCTGACCAAGGAAAAGATGTTGGATGAAGCCGCGCAGCAGCGCGCGCTCGATACCTTGAGTCGATTTGGCGAGCGTTTGCGGGGCTTTCAGTCCGATGCTGTGCGCGTGGTCGCGACCAATACCCTGCGCGTGGCCAAGAACGCCAAAGCATTCATTCCTCAGGCCGAGGCCGCGCTCGGGTTTCCGATTGAAGTGATCGGCGGGCGTGAGGAAGCCCGCCTGATTTATATCGGCGCCGCTCACGCGCTGCCGATCGTAAAGCACAAGCGCTTGGTCGTTGATATCGGAGGAGGCTCAACCGAGTTCATCATCGGCAAGAAGTTCGATCCGCTGGCCGTGGAGTCGCTGTTCATGGGCTGCGTCAGCTATACGCTGCGATTCTTCCCCGATGGCAAGGTGGACAAGAGGCGTTTTGCCGAAGCCGAAGTATCGGCGGGTCGCGAAATACAGTCGATCACCCAGGACTATCGCCGCGTCGGCTGGACCGAGGCGGTCGGATCGTCGGGGACTGCGCGCGCTATTGCCGATCTGCTCGAATCCAACGGACTCAATGCCGGCGGAGTCAACGGAACCAGCGGCATTACCCGCGAAGGTCTGTCCAAGCTGCGCGGACTTCTCATTCGCGCCGGTTCGGCGGCAGATCTGAAGCTTGACGGGCTGAGCAACGACCGCATTCCGGTGTTTGCCGGCGGCCTGGCGATCATGTCGGCGATCTTTTCCGAACTGGGGATCGAGCGCATGACCTATTCCGAAGGCGCCTTGCGCCTCGGTGTACTCTACGATCTGCTGGGGCGCTTTCATCGGCAGGATATGCGGGATGCGACGGTGAAGCAGTTCATGCAACGCTATCAGGTCGATATGCGCCAGGCCGCGCGGGTCGAATGTACCGCGCTCCAACTACTTGGACAGTTGATCGACGTCGACCTGCCGGAAAACGAGAGTGAAGTCCGCTTTCTTCGCTGGGCCGTGGCGTTGCATGAAATCGGGATATCTGTTGCGCATGGTGGCTACCACAAGCACGGATCCTACATCGTGAGTTTTGCCGACATGCCCGGATTCTCCAAAAAGGATCAGGAACGCTTGGCGCTATTGATTCTCGGGCAACGCGGCAAGCTGGAGAAGCTTCCGTCAGCGTCGGCGGTGGATTCCAATTGGCGACTTGTTTTCTGTCTTCGACTGGCTACATTGCTGCACCGTTCACGAGACGATCAGTCGTTGCCGGAGATCCTGGTCAAACAGTCGGATACCGGGTTCCAGATCGAACTCCCCGCCGACTGGCTGCTGGCCAATCCCCTGAGTTCAGCAGCGCTGGACGACGAAACACCGACTTGGAAACGCGTTGGCCTGGCTTTCCGGATCAAGCCTCAGGACCTGTGTGTCTTGCAGGAGTGATTTGAGTGCCTGACGCCACGATCGATACCCGTGAGCGCGAAGGGCAGCTTCAGGTAACGCTCTCCGGCGACTGGACGCTCACGACATTGCCAATGCCGATTGCCGGGCTTGAAGCTCGATTGCAGGCGCTGGCGGCAAGCAATTGCAGCTGGAACCTGCAAGCCATTCAACGCATTGACAGCGTCGGCGCAATTCTACTCTGGCGCGCCTGGGGGCGGCACTGGCCAGAATCTCTTGCCATTTCAGCACAACAGCGATCAGTTCTCGAGCGGGCCGCAGCCGTTCGTACTGATTTCGAGACGGGCCATCCGATGGGCAGCCTGTTCGGGGTGCTTGTGCTGGGGCGAATGGCTCTGGCCATGGGCAAGAACCTGCGCGACATCGTGACGCTGATCGGACAGTTGATTCTTGACTTGATCTTTCTGTTTTCGCATCCACACGATATTCCCTGGCGCGAGATTTCGGCCAATCTCTATAAGAGTGGTGCTCAGGCACTTCCGGTGACAGGGCTGGTCGGTTTTCTCATCGGCGTCGTGATCTCCTATCTGACCTCCTTGCAGCTTAAAGCCTTTGGTGCCGATGTCTTCATCGTCAATCTGCTTGGCATCAGTATTATTCGCGAACTGGGGCCGGTGATCGTCGCCGTTCTGGTGGCGGGACGTTCCGGCTCAGCGATGACCGCGCAGATCGGCGTGATGCGGGTGACCGAGGAAATCGATGCCTTGGCCACAATGGGAATCTCGCGCAGTTTGCGACTTGTCTTGCCCAAGGTGGTGGCACTTTCGATTGCCATGCCGCTCCTGGTGATCTGGTGTTCGGCGGCAGGCATTTTGGGCGGCATGGTTTCAGCCAATCTGGAAATGGATCTGGCCTATGGCTATTTCATCGAGGAACTACCCAGGGCAGTCCCGGTCGCCAACGTCTGGATCGGCATCGGCAAGGGTTTCTGTTTTGGCATTCTGGTCGCGCTGATCGCTTGTCATTTCGGCCTGCATGTGCGTCCGAATACAGAAAGCCTGTCATCGAAAACAACAACAGCGGTAGTTACGGCAATCACCGTCGTGATTGTTTGCGATGCCATTTTTGCAATCTTGACCCGCGGTATCGGGTTGCCGGGAGGGGCGTGATGGTCTTGAACGTCCCGGCCAGCACTTCAGAACACGCTTCGGCGAGTATCCCCGTTGTTCAGATTCGCGGGGTGAGCACGCGTTTTGGTGACACCGTGGTTCATCGCGAGATTGATCTTGATGTCGAGTCGGGGCAGATTCTTGGTCTCGTCGGCGGCTCCGGGAGCGGGAAGACGACGTTGCTGCGAGAGATCGTCGGTCTTCTGGCGCCGGACACGGGTTCGGTCAGCCTCTTCGGGCATTCGGTGCTCGATGCCGATCCCATGATTCGCCGAAGTGTGCGCCGCCGGTTCGGCATGCTCTTTCAACAGGGTGCGTTGTTTTCCGCGCTCTCCGTCTATGACAACATCGCCTTTCCCATGCGCGAGTTGCGAGTGCTCGACGAGGACATGATCCGCGATCTGGTCTTTCTCAAGCTCGGCATGGTCGAGCTTGAACAACGGCACGGGCTGTTGATGCCGGCCGAACTGTCGGGAGGAATGGTCAAGCGGGTGGCTTTGGCCCGCGCCTTGTCGCTTGAGCCCGAGCTGCTGGTGCTTGACGAACCGACGGCCGGTCTCGATCCGGATCTTGCCGACAACTTTGTCAAGCTGCTTGGAATCCTGCAGAAAGATCTGGGGTTCACCGTCGTGATGGTCACCCACGATCTCGATACACTGGCGGCTCTGGCAACGCGCATGGCAGTGCTCGCCGAGCAGCGTATCATTGCCTGTGGTACGCCGGCTGAAGTGCTCGCGGTCGAACACCCGTTCATCCGCAATTTCTTTTGTTCCGAGCACGCGGTGGCGGTCATGAAAAAAGGGTTCGTTTAACTATGGAAAATCGGTCGCATGCCCTGATCGCTGGTCTGTTCATGCTGTTCTTCGGGATTTCCGCCGTTGTAGCCCTGAAGTGGTTCGGAGGCGAGCAAGAGGCGAGCAACGAGTATCTGGTACTGACTACGAAGAATGTCACCGGGCTGAACGTGCAGGCGAAGGTTCGCTATCGCGGCGTCAATGTGGGCAAGGTGGAAGCGATTGAGCTCGACCCGAATGATGTACGCAATACGCTGATTCGTATTCGTATCAAGAAGACCATTCCGGTCACCATGGGAACGACAGCCAAGCTTGGCTATCAGGGTGTGACCGGACTGGCTCACGTACTCCTCGAAGATACCGGGAAGGATGCTTCGCCTGTGCAACCAGGCTCCGAAGGGCTGGCCACGATTCAGATGCAGGATTCACTGGTCGCAGAGCTCTCGGATGTCGGTGGCGAAACCTTGCGCAATGCCCGCGACTTTCTGGCCAGCGTCAATCAGCTTTTGAGTCCGGAAAATCGCCAGGTCATTACGCGAACGCTGTCCAATCTTGAAGACACCACAGCTCACGCCAAGGTGATTAGCAGCCAGTTGCAGCAGCTATTGACACCGGAAAACATTCGATTGATCAACTCCACTCTGGTACGTGTCGAAGAAACAGCCGTTCAATCGACACCGCTTGTTTCCGAAGCGCGTGCGCTGCTCGTTCGTCTGCAGTCGGTAAGCGGAAAGCTTGAGAAGATTCTGGGCGATTCGGAAACAGGGGGTGTCAGCGCGCTGATTCCGCGGGTTAACGAGTTGAGCGCCGAGCTGTCCACGAATTCGCGTCAGCTTGGCCGTGTACTGCAGATGCTCGAAGATTCACCGCAGAGTCTGATTTTCGGCCGCCAGAAAGCTGTTCCTGGCCCGGGTGAAGCGGGCTTCATTGCGCCGGCAATTACCAAGGGGCAACCATGAAGAACGTTTTGACGTTGTTGCTGGCGTTGCTGGTGAGCGCCTGTGTTGGTGGCGGGTCGAGAAATGCCTCGCCTTCCGTCGTATATGACTTCGGATTGCCCGCCACGCGACTGGTCGGCGAGGATAACTGGCCAGGCCTGGCGCTTGAAGTCAGGTCTCCAGTCTGGTTCGAATCGCTCAACGTCGATTATCGACTGGCCTATGATGATCCGCTAAGGCACCGCGAATACGCTTTGAGCCGCTGGGCCGGCCCCCCGAGCGCCCTGTTGACACAGGGCCTGAAGCAGCAGCTCGGTACGGTGAATGCGGGCGGAAGTCCGGCGGCCAATTGTCTGCTCAGGGTAGAGTTGCAGGAGTTTTCGCAGGTGTTCGATTCGCCACAGAGCAGCCGAGGGGTGTTGCAGGCCAGCGTCAGCCTGATTGACGCCCAAGGGCAGGTTATTCAAGAGTTGCAGGTGGCCATCGAAAGACCAGCGCCAACCGCAGATGCGCAAGGTGGTGTCAATGCGCTGGTGGCGGCCGGTACAGAGCTCGGTCAGCAACTGGTCGATTGGCTTGCCAGCCTGGAAAATGACAACGCGATCGCGGGTTGTCGCTCACGATGATTGATCCTGACATCCGGTCTGGCCGAATCCGCTTCGAGGTGATTCCTGTAGTAGTGAACGCGCCAGGCGATCTGTGACAGCATTGCTACGACACTGATGATACTATTCACAACGGCGGGTCTCCCCGCATTGCAGGGTGGTGAACCTGGTCAGGTCCGGAAGGAAGCAGCCACAGCCATTTACTGCGAGTGCCGGGGGTAAGGCTCGCCACTTTCTTTTCTCATTGGTGCATCAGGAGAATCGTTGCACGAAGCGGTGATCTATCCGGTCTTTCCAGCGCCACACCCAATTGCCGCTGGTGCTCAAGGGTCCCCAGGCGGCAAGCGCGTGACGCTTGCCGGTGCTGATCAGATACAGCGCCCTGACTTGCGGTGACCAGATCTGAAGTGCTGTCCCCGCACATGCTGCGCGCAGATTGTTGGCGAGCACGGGGCCGGCGCGGACCGCGAATACGCCGGATTTCGGCCGGGGATCGGCATACGCTGCCACGTCACCGGCGGCAAACACCCAGGGATGGGATCCGCTCTGCAGCGTTGAAGTGACCCGGATAAAGCCATCGCTGTCGCAGGCCAGGCCGCTGCGCGAAGGCCACGCGGGTGCGGCGGCGCCGGTAACGATCAGGCTGGCGTCGCAGGCAATCTTCGTGTCATCTGAAAGGTATACTGCTTCAGGCAGGAACTCGATCGCGCGTCGATTGGGCAGGTACTCGATGCCGCGTTGCTTGAGAAGGGACAAGGCTTCGTTGCGCAAACCAGCCGGTAGCCCCGATAGCGGTCGATCGTTGCCGCCAATCAGGGTGATGCGTGCATGCACGATTTTTTCACGAGAGAATCGATGCGCGATGGCAAAGGCCAGTTCCGTACCCGCAGCGCCATCGCCGATGATGGCCTGCCGAAAGCCTGGGGTCTGGAGGCGGGCGCGCTGCAGCAGGTCGGGCCATTCAGTGACAAACTCCTCGATAGGACGGATGGGTAGTGCGCGTAGCGATGCGCCCGGCGTGTGATCGAGATTGACGGTTGGACCACTGTCGATGGAAACAAGGTCAAACGGGATCAATTGACCGTTGGCGCAGCGCACCTGTTTCGATTCGAGGTCAATATCTGTACAGGCGGTCTGCACAAAGCGGATACCGGCGCGCCGGGCAAGAAGGTCGATTGGGATTGCGCATTGCTCGATGCTGTAGTGGCCGGCGATCCAGCCAGGCAACATACCGGAATAGATTTGCCGTGGATAGGGTGAGATCAGCGTGACCTCGGTATCGGGAAACGGCTGCCGCGCGAATGCGTCCAGAACGTGCACATGCGCATGACCGCCGCCGATGAGCGCCAGACGCTTCACGGCCGGGCCTTCCGGCGCAGGTCGCACGAACCGGATTCGAGCCGTTCGCTGGTGTTGCCATCAATTGTTGTGACGTTGCGCAAAGTCGGAAAAGCCTTCAAGTGTGGCAAGACGTGCCAGATCGGACGGGCGATCAACATCCCACAAGGTAGCAGGTTCCGCCCAGCGCAAGTCGAGCTCTGTCAGACGTTCGCGTGTCTGAGCCATGACCGATGCGCTTCCCCAGTCGATGTTTTCAAACAGGCGGGGTTGCGGGCATCGTAGCCCGACAAGCACATAGCCGCCATCCTCCGCCGGAATGAAGACGGCGTCGTGACCTTCGCACAGCACGTTGGCCGCGGTGACGAGGTGTCCGGTTTCCATCGCCGGGCAGTCGGTTCCGATGAGCAGCAAAGGGCCGTCGTGAGCAGCAAATGCGTTCGACATGCGTGTTCCAAGATGCGTGCCCGATTGGCTACATAGCCTTAATCCAAAGCGGGTATGCAGAGCCTGGAAAAAATGATGATGCGTATCGGGTGAGCACCACAGCGTCATTTGCCCAGTGCAGAAGTGCTGGGCCAAACGCAATGCTTGCAGCGTAAGTTGACGTTGCAGTCGGGCCGCACCGGCAGCGCCCAGCGCGGGTATCAGCCTTGTTTTGGCGGCACCCGCTTGCGGTGCCTTGGCGAAAACTGCAATGTCCATCAGGTCACCCAGCTCACACTTCTTGGTGTGTGTAGCCGTAGCGCGCAGCCAATTTGGCCGGGTCAGCACCGAAATAGAATTCGGTGCGCAAACGCCACATCAGAAAGATGGTGCGCGCAGCACCGTGCTTTTCCCAGCGCCGTCCTGAAGTGATTACGCGCGGCCGCAGGCATGCGGGAGGCGCAATTTGTTTCAATCGGGTGGTGAAGACGATATCTTCCATCAGGGGCAGTTCCGGATAGCCTCCAGTTTCCTCGAATATGTCTCGCCGGACAAAAATGGCCTGATCGCCGGTGGCAATTCCGGTCAGACGCGAACGCCAGTTCATCATCCGTTCGACGATACGTAACAGGGGGTGGGCCGCATCGATGCGTATATCGAATCGCCCCCACGGCGCACCGCTGGCGATGGCTTCGCGGATATGCTCATCGGCTGCTGGAGGAAGTCTCGTGTCGGCATGCAAGAAGAGCAGCACCTCACTCTTGCTGGCCTGTGCACCGGTGTTCATCTGCACGGCGCGGCCACGAGACGAATCGATCAACTGGTCAACCAGCGGCCTGGCCAGTTCCTTCGTATTGTCGCTACTGCCACCGTCGACGAGAATCAGAATGGCTCCGGCGTTGCGTAAAGCTTGCAGTGCCTCAAGTTGCGATACGATTCCAGCCGCTTCATTGAGCACGGGGATGATGATCGAGAGGAGAGGCGCGGAAATCACGGGGGCAGCGATTCGGGATATTTGGCGACCGACAGACTTGGAATCACGGCTCCAAGTCTGGAACGTCCCGATCGGGACGTCAATGGATACGCACATGCCTGTTCGTCCGCGCTTTCCCTGAGCCGGCTGTCTCGGGACAGAGAGGCAAAATCCCCTTCTAGCGGTGTCGACTGCCGCTACGGTGCGAACCGCCACCCGGTTTGCCGGCCGCGGGGCGGTGGCCGCCCGGGGCTTTTGGGGAGTTTCCACGCGGCCCACCACCTCCACCCGGCCGGCCACCCGGCGAACGCTGTCCGCCTCGTGCCCCGGCCGAGCGCATCAGGATTGGTTCGGCACGGATGCTGGGATCGGGCTCATAGCCGGGTTGCGCCAGCACCTCGATCTGTTTTTTGAGCAGACGCTCGATGTCGTGCAAGAGCTTGTGTTCGTCGACACAAACCAGCGAGATGGCCGAACCTTCGGTGCCCGCGCGGCCGGTACGTCCGATGCGATGCACATAGTCTTCAGCGACGTTGGGCAACTCGTAGTTGACGACGTGCGGCAATTCGTCGATGTCGATACCACGCGCCGCGATGTCGGTGGCAACCAGTACGTGCAGTTTGCCGCTCTTGAAATTGGCGAGCGCCCGTGTACGCGCATTCTGGCTTTTGTTGCCGTGAATTGCGTCGGCCTCGATGCCTGCCTTGAGCAGTTTGTCGGCCAGTCCGTTGGCGCCCCATTTGGTGCGCGTGAAGACGAGCACCTGGTACCAGCCTTTGTCACGGATCAACTCGACGAGGAGATCGCGCTTGCGTTCGCGGTCAACCTTGTAGACAAACTGCTTGACCAGTTCGGGTGCGGTGTTGCGACGTTCCGATTCTACGTATTCGGGTTGAATCAGGAAGGCGCCGGCCAGGGTGCGGATCTCATCGGAGAAAGTCGCGGAAAACAGCAGGTTCTGCCGCTTCTTCGGGACCAGCGCGATGACGCGTTTGATATCGTGTATGAAGCCCATGTCAAGCATGCGATCGGCTTCGTCGAGTACCAGCACTTCGACGCCCGAAAGGTCGACATTTCGTTGTTGTGCGTGATCGAGCAGACGGCCGGGTGTCGCGACGAGGATGTCGACGCCGTTTCTGAGTGCAGAAATCTGCGGGTTCATACCGACCCCGCCAAAAATGACGAGTGACTTGAACGGCAGGTGTGCGCCGTACGTTCGAACACTTTCTTCGACCTGCGCTGCAAGTTCGCGTGTCGGTGTCAGAATCAGCACGCGGATCTTGCGCGGCCCGCTCACCCTGGAGGCGGCCAATCGATTGAGAATGGGCAGGGTAAAGCCGGCAGTTTTGCCGGTTCCTGTTTGCGCACAGGCCATCAGGTCGCGCCCGGAAAGGACGACGGGAATTGCCTGAGCCTGAATCGGGGTGGGGGTTTCATAGCCTTGATCGGCAATGGAACGAAGGATCTCGGGTGCGAGACCCAGTTCGGTAAATTTCATGCGGGGGACTCCAGGCGTCTGCCATTCGCGAGCGGAACGAAGGGG
>NZ_FLQY01000127.1 GCF_900089945.1 Candidatus Propionivibrio aalborgensis
GCGATCGCTTCACCCTTGGCAGCAATGTCCTGCAGGGTTTCGGCCGTCTTGGACGCGAATTCGAAATTGAGTTCGCCCTTCGTGCGGCGTTCGAATTCAGCGGCCAGCGCCGGGTGCGCCTTGCGATAGGCGTCGAACAAGGCTTGCCATTCGGACTGGAGTTTTGCACCGGCTTCGCGGGCGTTCCAACCGTTGCGCACGTCGGCGGATATTTCGAATTCACCCTCGGTGATGCCCAGCGCGGCGCGTGTGGCGGCGATTTCGTCTTTGCCCAGCGGAGCGCCGTGCACGTCGTGCGTGCCGGCCTTGTTCGGCGATCCCTTGCCGATGACTGTCTTGCAGCAAATCAGTGTCGGTTTGTCGTTCTGCGATTTTGCCGCCCTTATGGCGCGATCCACCGCGTCGATGTCGTGGCCGTCGACGTTGCGGATGACGTTCCAGCCATAGGCTTCGAATCGTCCCGGAGTATCGTCGGTGAACCAGCCGTCGACGTGGCCGTCGATGGAGATGCCGTTGTCGTCGTAGAGCGCGATGATCTTTGCGAGCTTCCAGGTGCCGGCCAGCGAACACGCTTCGTGGGAAATGCCTTCCATCATGCAGCCGTCGCCCATGAAGACGTAGCTGTAGTGATCGACGATCGGGAAACCCTCGCGATTGAACTCGGCGGCCAGCAGCCGTTCGGCCAGAGCGAACCCCACGGTGTTGCCGATGCCCTGTCCGAGCGGACCGGTGGTCGTTTCGACGCCCGCCGTATGGCCGTATTCCGGATGTCCCGGCGTCTTGCTGTGCAACTGGCGGAAGCGTTTGAGTTCGTCGAGCGGCAGATCGTAGCCCGTCAGATGCAGCAGAGCGTAAAGCAGCATCGAGCCATGGCCATTGGACAGCACGAATCGGTCACGGTTGGGCCATTTCGGATCGGCCGGATTATGTTTGAGGTGGCGGTTCCACAAGGCGACCGCGATTTCAGCCATGCCCATCGGAGCGCCCGGATGCCCCGAATTGGCGGCCTGTACTGCATCCATGGCCAGCACACGAATTGCATTGGCCAGCGAAGCCTGAGAAACCATTTGCTCACCCCCTGATTCATTGAAATATTTGCCGACAAACCGCGGGCCGTGACGGGTGCAGTCGGAGAACAACTGCAAGCGACATCGTGCCCGAAAGTCGATCCATCGCAACCCGCTATTTTATCTGGATGCTAGCCACCTGTCAGTACGAAACGGTGCAAGGTGTTCGCGATGGCGTCGCTGTCGTTGCTGCCGGCGACCCAGTCGGCACACTCGCGAACCTCTGCCCGGCTGTTGCCCATCGCGACCCCCAGGCCGGCCACGCGCAGCATTTCGACATCGTTCTGCTGGTCGCCAAAGGCAATCACTTCCTCGCGCGCGATGCCATGCTCGGCGATCCATTGATCAAGACGCTTGCCCTTGCTATTGCCGGCATGTGAGATGTCGAGACGGTTGTGTGCGGACCATTCGCAACTCAGGCCGAGACTTCTTTCGAGGTTTGCGGCAAAGGCGCTCATGATCGGCAGATCGTCGCCGGCCGTGGCGAATTTCCACACGGTGTCGCATCCTTCAAGCATGTGCTCAAACGAGTCGACCCGGTCGATGCGCGGACGCACTTCCTGCGGCAGGGTGGCCGACCATTCGAGGAGCTTGTTGACGTGGAGGCTTTCCCGTTCATACGCCATGAAGTCGTCGGCGTAGATCATCGTGTAGATGCCGTTCTGGCGGATCAGCTCAAGCAGACTGCATGCTTCCTGCATGGTATAGGGATTGCTGGCCAGGGGTCGGCCAGCGCGAAAATCGTACATATACGTCCCGTTGCAGCAGATGGCCGGTAGTTCAAGTTCGAGCTGGCGCCAGTAGGGATAAGCCGCGCCATGATGGCGGCCGGTTACGATCATGACTTGCACGCCCTGGGCACGCACGCGACTCAGCGCTTCGATCGTCTCGCTACGAATCTGCAACTGGCTGTCGATCAATGTTCCGTCGAGGTCCAGCGCGACCAGGCGATACTTCATGCATTTCTCCGGGAGCTGTCCGGCCGATGTCCGTGAGTCTTCATCGGGCTCCATCGCCGGACGCGGCGGACAGAATATCGTCGCGAATGTCCATCGGCTCATCCCTGAAGATTCGCGCATCCATCGTCTTCAGTTGCGGGCTGATCGCCGGGCGGAAAGTCATCTGCGCCAGGATGTCGCGCTCCAGATCGACACCGGGCGCGATTTCGATCAGTTCCAGCCCGTCGGCGACCAGGCGGAAGACGCAGCGCTCGGTGATGTAGAGCACCGGTTGTTCGCGTCTGAAGGCGTACTCGCCGCTGAATGTGCGATGTTCCACCTCTGGGACGAACTTTGCCGTCTGGCCTTCCTGGAGAATCTGGAGGGCGCCGTCGGCGATGCCGACACTGAGCTGACCGGCGGTGAAGGTGCCGACAAAGACCAGCCGCTTGGCGTTCTGGCTGATGTTGATGAAGCCGCCGGCGCCGGACAGCCGCGTGCCGAACTTGCTGACGTTGAGGTTGCCGTGCCGGTCGGCCTGTGCCAGACCGAGGAAGGCGAGATCCAGCCCGCCGCCATCGTAGAAATCGAACTGCGAGGGCTGGTCGATGATCGCTTCGGCGTTGGTTGCCGCACCGAAGCTCAATCCACCGGCCGGAATGCCGCCGACCACGCCGGGCTCGGCTGTCAGCGTCATCAGGTCGATTATTCTTTCTTCGGCGGCGACGCTGGCGACGCCTTCGGGCATGCCGATGCCGAGGTTGACGATGACGTCGGGTCTGAGCTCGAAGGCCGCGCGTCGGGCGATGATCTTGCGTTCGTCCATCTCCATCGCCGGGATCGCCGACATCGGTACCCGGAGTTCTCCGGAAAAAGCGGCATTGTAGGTTTCGATGAAGGTTTGCATCTGATATTCGGGCTTTTCGGAGACGACCACGCAATCGACCAGGATTCCGGGAATCTTCACCTGACGCGAATTGAGCGTACCCCGCTCGGCGATGCGTTCGACCTGGGCGATCACGATTCCGCCCGAATTGTGCGCGGCCATCGCGATGGCCTGCGCTTCCAGCGTCAGTGCTTCCTTCTCCATGGTGATGTTGCCGTCGGGGTCGGCGGTCGTGCCGCGAACGATGCCGACATGGATCGGGAAGGTCTTGTAGAAAAGATACTCCTCACCGTCGATGACCATCACTTCGATCAGGTCGCGCTTGGTAATGGTGTTCATCTTGCCACCGCCATGGCGCGGATCGACGAAGGTGCCCAGACCGACGCGCGACAGCAATCCCGGCTTGCCGGCGGCGATGTCGCGGAACAGGTGGGTAATAATTCCCTGCGGCAGGTTATAGGCTTCGATGAGGTTGTTTACGGCAAGCTTTTGCAGCTTGGGCGCGAGCCCCCAGTGGCCGCCGATCACCCGGCCGACCAGACCCTCGTGACCGAGATGGTTCAGGCCGCGATCCTTGCCGTCGCCCTGGCCGGCAGCGTAGGTCAGCGTCAGGGTGCGCGGCGTGCCCGCCGGGGACTGCGGGTCGGCTCCAAGAAAGCGCTGTTCGATGGCGACGGCAATGTTCTCGGCAAAGCCGATCCCAACGAAGCCGCCGGTGGCGACCGTATCGCCATCGCGAATCCGGCGCACGGCCTCGGCCGCGCTGACGATCTTGTTGCGTTTGCCCGCCGGTGGCGAGGTCTTATTGCGAGTCAAAGCATTTCTCCTTGCTGGCTTTCCCGACTACTCAAGTTCGCCAAGCTGGTTCAAGGCGTTTTCCAGAATGCTCAGCGTGCGTTCCGGTTGATGCAGTTTTTCCAGCCCGAACAGGCCAATGCGGAAGCTGCGAAAGTCCGCGGGTTCGTCGCACTGTAGCGGAACACCGGCGGCGGTCTGGAGTCCGGTCCTGATGAATTTCTTCCCCGACTGGATCTCCGGGTCGGTGGTATAGCTCACCACCACACCGGGCGCCTCGAAGCCCGCGGCCGCAACGCTCGGGAAACCTCTGGCAACCATCAGTTCACGCACCCGACGCCCGAGATCTTTCTGTTCCTGGCACACGCGGTCAAAGCCATAGGCTTCGGTTTCAAGCATGACGTCGCGCAAGCCGGCGAGCGCGTCGGTAGGCATCGTCGCGTGGTAGGCGTGTCCGCCGTTTTCGAAAGCTTCCATGATCTGCAACCATTTCTTCAGGTCCACGGCAAAACTGCTGCTTGTCGTGCTGTCGATCCGGTCGCGGGCGCGCTCGCCAAGCGCCACCAGCGCACAACACGGCGAGCTGCTCCAGCCTTTTTGCGGCGCGCTGATCAGCACGTCGACATTATTGGCGACCATATCGACCCAGACGGCGCCGGAGGCGATGCAATCGAGTACGAACAGGCCGTCGTTCTTGCGCACCGCGTCGCCGACCGCGCGCAGGTAGGCGTCGGGCAGGATCATGCCCGAGGCCGTTTCGACGTGCGGGGCAAAAACGATGTCCGGCTGGTGTTCGTGAATCGCGGCGACGACTTCGTCGATCGGCGCCGGGGCGTAGGGGCTCTGGCTTCCGTTACCGACCGGGCGTGCCTTGAGGACGATGCTTGCCGAAGGGATGTGGCCCATCTCGAAAATCTGCGTCCAACGGTAGCTGAACCAGCCGTTGCGGATGACCAGGCATTTCTTGCCGGTGGCGAACTGGCGGGCCACGGCTTCCATGCCGATGGTGCCATTGCCCGGAACGATGATCGCGGATTTTGCGTTGTACACCGTCTTGAGGATGCGCGAGATATCGTTCATCACGCCCTGGAAACGTTGCGACATGTGGTTGAGCGCGCGATCAGTATAGACCACCGAGTATTCGAGCAGGCCCTGGGGATCGGGCTGGGACAGCAAAGCCGGCATGGTCGCTTCTCCTGAAATCGTCAAACTTGCGGACACGCCAGTATAGCAAGCGGATAATTGTCGGAGATGGTGCCGTTGCAATTGGTCCCGGGCGCCGTACGGCCATGCCACGTCGACTGCGCATTATTGAGTCGGCTTCAATGTTCTTGAAATGCCTTACGCCTCAAACTGAGTAAATTCAGCGAAGAGCTTTCAAGTTCGTAAAGGCCGACTCAATAACTTAGCCGGAATGCCGCAGCACACTGTTTACCGTGGGATCAATAAAGGTGTCACCCATCAGCCGATACGCAGGTTCGGCAGGGCTAGATGAGCTCGATTCGCTCCCTTAGCCGCTGTGCGGTCAGGAGCAGTTTGTTTTTCTCAAAGACTGCACAAAAGTCTTCGGGTGTGGCGTTCGGATTCCGCCAGCGCAGCCGCATCGCCTTAAATGCTGCGAGGGCTTGGTATTCGTCAAGATCAAGCTGGTTGATTATAAAGCTGTCAGTGTCGATAACCTCAATGCCATATTGGCCGATCACTTCATCGTCGAAGCCCCGTTTGTCATCTGTGACAATACAGTCCGCGTGACCGACAATTGCCGCTGCCAACACGTGCCGGTCATCCATATCTGGAAGGTGCAATACTGGCTCTATCGCCGCGATGCCCTGTTCGCAAACCTCCCAATCTGGAGCGACCAATCGCATCTTGTCGCGGCGGCTGAATATCTCGGTTTTCTTCGCCGGAATCCTTTGGGCAAGGTGTCCGATCCATTCGCCCTCTATTCGTTCACTCCACTTTGCAGCGAAGAGCCCGCGTGCGCACAGCGACATCAGCGCATCCGTTTTAAGCATCCCATAGAAAACGCAGGCGTCTATTACGGCGGTGTAACGGACGTGCCCAGCCATCAGTAATCGCCGAGCTCTTGAGAAAGTCGCGACAAATCATCAAGCGCTGCTTCTCTGCCCATCCGCATCTCCTGCGCATACTTGAAGAGATCACTGAGCAGCACCCGCCGATGTGATCCGACCATGCGATGCGGAATTCGCGCCGCCTCCATCTCCTTGATAACGAATGGCCTGGAGACATTCAGAAAGTTCGCTGCTTCAACGGTGGTCAACTCCTGCTTCTCGGGCATTAGCGTAATGGGCCTTCCTTCGCTCATCAGGCCGAGTAACTGGCCAATCAAACGAAGAGAAGCCGGAGGAAGCTCAATCGGTGGAATATCCCCGGCTTCACTCTCCAATTTGATTCTTACAGCCTTGGAGCGATCCAATGCCTCCATGATGCAACGCTGCGCTACGCGTGCCAGCTCCATATCGGATCTCGACGGTGGTGGTGCAAGCGTTTCGCCTTTTCTCTTCAATGTCGTCATTTTGTTCCTGCTCCGTTGTTCCATGTCTGTATGGGATAGAGAGACCACCAGTGGATACCTGTGGCTGTAGGCGTATTTAAACGCAATAAGCGCAACAAACGCAACAACTATCTCCAGTGAAGAAGTTGGTCTGCTCGGCGACTCTCACCATTGACCAAAGGGGGATACCTGCTTTCCGAACGATAGGCCAGTCGCCATGCCTCGTAGCATGATCAAACAACCAAACTGGTTAGCTTCGCATTCTCTTGTGGAGCTTGTTCCTGGCGGCATCGCCACGGCAATACTTCAGCGCCTCTCAGCGGCCTGCCGGCTATTCCAATACGCGTATAATCCCCGGCTTAGCCCATTTCTGACTGAAGCCATACACCCCGCCATGCAGGAAAAATACCAGCCGCAAGAGATTGAACTCGCCGCGCAGAAGCACTGGGACGCCTCCGGTGCCGCTCGCGCCATCGAGGATGAAAGCAGGCCCAAATACTACTGTCTTTCGATGTTTCCTTATCCGTCGGGCAAGTTGCACATGGGGCATGTGCGCAACTACACGATCGGCGATGTGCTGGCGCGCTTCCACGCGATGCAGGGCTTCAATGTGATGCAGCCGATGGGCTGGGACGCATTCGGCATGCCGGCCGAGAACGCGGCGATCCAGAACAAGGTGCCGCCAGCGCAATGGACCTACGCCAACATCGACTACATGAAAGGCCAGCTCAAGCGGCTCGGTTTCGCGATCGACTGGGATCGCGAGCTGGCAACCTGCCAGCCGGACTACTACCGCTGGGAGCAGTGGCTGTTCACCCGGCTCTACGAGAAGGGCCTGATCTACAAGCGGCTCGGCACGGTCAATTGGGATCCGGAAGACCAGACCGTGCTCGCCAACGAGCAGGTGATCGACGGCCGCGGCTGGCGCTCGGGGGCGCTGATCGAAAAGCGCGAAATCCCGATGTACTACATGAAAATCACCGCCTACGCCGACGAGCTGCTCGCCGATCTCGATCGGCTTGACGGCTGGCCGGAGCAGGTCCGGCTGATGCAGAAGAACTGGATCGGCAAGAGCTTCGGTTGCGACGTGGGCTTCCCCTACGATGTGGAGTCGATCGGCGCCGAAGGCGTGCTCAAGGTTTACACGACGCGCCCGGATACCCTGATGGGCGCGACCTACGTCGCCGTGGCGGCCGAGCATGCGCTGGCGACGCAGGCGGCTGCCGGCAACCCCGAGCTGCGTGCGTTTATCGAGGAATGCTTGCGCGGCGGCGTGGCCGAGGCGGACATGGCGACGATGGAGAAGAAGGGAATGCCGACCGGCCTGTTCGTCATCCATCCGCTCAATGGCGAGAAGTTGCCTGTGTGGGTCGCCAACTACGTCCTGATGGGCTATGGCGAAGGTGCGGTGATGGCCGTTCCGGCGCACGACGAGCGCGACTTTGCCTTCGCCACGAAGTACGGGCTGGAAATCCGCATGGTGATTGCCTCGCCGGGCAATGCCTACGACGAGGTCACAGCGCCGTGGAACGAGGCCTATGCCGAGGTCGGCGTTTGCGTCAATTCCGGCAAGTATGACGGGTTCGAGTTTCAGGCGGCGTTCGATGCTGTCGCCAGCGATCTGGCAGCCAAAGGGCTGGGCGCCAAGCGCACGCAGTTCCGTCTGCGCGACTGGGGCATTTCGCGCCAGCGTTACTGGGGTTGCCCGATCCCGATCATCCACTGCACCGACTGTGGCGACGTACCGGTGCCCGACGAGCAGTTGCCGGTCGTGCTGCCGGAAGACGTGACGGTCACCGGTGCCGGCAGTCCGCTGGCCAAGATGCCCTCGTTCTACGAATGCGCATGTCCGAAGTGCGGCAAGCCGGCACGCCGCGAAACCGACACGATGGATACCTTCGTCGAATCGTCGTGGTATTTCCTGCGCTACTGCTGCCCGGATAACGATCAGGCGATGGTCGACGAGCGCGTCGCCTATTGGTGCAAAGGCGGCATCGACCAGTATATCGGCGGTATCGAACACGCCATTCTGCACCTCCTCTATTCGCGTTTCTGGACCAAGCTGATGCGCGATGTCGGCCTGTTCGGAGCGGAAGCACTGAATGAACCGTTCGCCCAACTGCTTACGCAGGGCATGGTTGTCGCACCGACCTTCTACCGTGAGGACGCCAGCGGCAAGAAGGACTGGATCAACCCGGCCGAAGTCGAGCTGACGAGTGACGAACGCGGGCGCCCGGTGGCCGCTGTGCTGCGGGCCGACGGCCTGCCGGTGGTCATTGGCGGCATCGAGAAAATGTCGAAATCGAGGAATAACGGCGTCGACCCGCAGGCCCTGATCGATCAGTTTGGTGCCGATACGGCACGGCTGTTCATCATGTTTGCCTCGCCGCCGGATCAGTCGCTGGAGTGGTCGGATGCCGGCGTCGAAGGCGCGTTCCGCTTCCTCAAGCGCGTCTGGCGAATCGTCTTCGAGCATGTTTCCGGCGGTCTTGTTGCGGCATTTCCGGGCGGGGAGGCGTCTGAACAACTCCCGGAAGAATTGAAGACTTTCCGTCGCCAGCTGCATCAGGCGATCGGCAAGATCACGGATGATTACGGTCGACGCAAGCAATTCAATACCGCAATTGCCGCCGTGATGGAATTGCTTAACGCCTATGCCAAGCTCGTTGATGAATCGGCGACTGCGCGAGCAGTAAGGCAGGAAACGCTGGAAGCCGTGTCGCTGCTGCTCTACCCGATCGTGCCGCATGTCTGCGAAGCGCTTTACGCCGAACTCAGGCCCGGCCAAATGGCTGGCGTGCAGCCTTTCCCGAAAGTCGATGCGGCGGCGCTTGTGCAGGACGAGATCGAGCTGATGCTGCAGGTCAACGGCAAGCTGCGCGGCAGTTTGCGCGTACCGGCTGGCGCCGACAAGACGGCCATCGAAGCGGCTACGCTGGCTTCCGAAGTAGCGCAGAAACATCTCGCCGGAAAGGCGCCCAGGAAACTGGTCGTGGTGCCCGGTCGTTTGGTTAACATCGTCTTGTAATACCCGGAGGAATGCCGAAATGCGTTCAAGGCTTCGTTCAACCCTGCTTGTGCTGTGCGTGGCGGTAATTGCCGGCTGCGGATTTCAACTGCGCGGTTCCTATACCCTGCCTTACGAGAGTCTTTACGTCGCTGTGCCCGACACTTCACTGATTGGTGCCAACCTCAAGCGTGCCATACGTGCGGCGGACTCGACTCGGCTTGCTGATTCTGCCGCGGATGCGCAGGCGACCTTCTTGCCCACCGGCGAGTTGCGTGAACCGGTTATTCTTTCATTCTCCGGTTCCGGTCGCGTGCGTGAAAAAAGGTTGCGCTATCGTTACGGCTACCGTGTGGTGGATAGCAAGGGGCGGAATCTGATCTTGCCCGGAGTGATCGAACTGAACCGTGATCTGACCTATGCCGACTCGGACGTGCTGGCGAAAACCCAGGAAGAAGAGCTGCTCTGGCGGGATATGGAAAGCGATCTGGTGCAGCAATTGATGCGCCGACTGGCGGCCACAAAACCGGTGTATCCGGCAACTGCCAAGTAGGCCGTCATGCAGATCAAGGGCGAGCAGCTTGCAGTTCATCTGGAACAGGCGCTGCAAGCGGTATATGTCGTATACGGTGATGAGCCCCTGTTGGTGCTTGAGGCTGGCGATGCCATTCGTTCGGCGGCTCGCCGAAATGGTTTTGACGAGCGTGAGGTACTCACGGTCATCCCGGGGTTCAACTGGATCGCATTGCACCATGCGGCGGGCAATATGTCGCTGTTCGGTGGGCGCAAGCTGATTGACCTGCGCATTCCGACGGGGAAGCCTGGGCGCGAGGGTAGTTCGGCAATACAGGATTACTGCACACACCCGTCACCAGACACTTTGTTGCTGGTGACGCTTCCCGGGCTTGACTGGACAGAAGAAAAGGCCGCCTGGCTGAAAGCATTGGCGGCTGCTGGCGTGGCGGTCAAGCTGGTCCCGCCGAATCCGGCCGAATTGCCGGCCTGGATTTCCGGGCGCTTGCGCCGCCAGCAGCAGAGCGTGGAAAGCGACGGGCTGCGCTTCATTGCCGAACGCGTCGAAGGCAATCTGTTGGCCGCCCATCAGGAAATCCTGAAACTTGGCCTGCTCTATCCGGCCGGCGAAGTCACCCTGGAGCAGGTGCAGCAGGCGGTACTCAATGTCGCCCGCTACGACCTCGACGGATTGCGTGAAGCGCTCTTGGTCGGTGATGTGACTCGCCTGACCCGTACCCTTGACGGCCTGCAGCAGGAGGGCGAGGCACCACCACTGGTTCTCTGGGCGATGACCGAAGAAGTGCGAGCTCTGGCACAGGTCAGGACGGGGCTGACGCAGCGCAAGTCACTCGATGCGTTGCTCAAGGACGCGCGCGTATGGGGGCCACGTCAGGCACGTTTCAAGCTAGCCCTGAAACGAATCGATACTGTGCGGGCCAGTGCCGCACTGGCGCATGCGGCGCGCATCGACCGGATGATCAAAGGCGCGGGCGGGTCTGGAGATGTTTGGGATGAATTTCTCCGCCTCGGCCTGAGTATCGGTGTAAACCTGTAAAGCGGGGCCAGATTCGCGGCTGCGAACCCGACCACGCCGGTCGAAGTCTAGTGGATTGCGTTCGAGATAATCCGACGAACATCCTGCTCCAACCCCTTTGAAGGGATTACCACTGCCTGCTTTCCACCCACGTCCAATGAGAAACGCGGTGAATCGCTGGCGTGCTCGTAAGCTTCGCCCAGATTGCTGATGATTTTGCCAACATCAATCGGCGAGAGTTTGTTTTCGTCTGCCAGTTCTTTAAGGCCGCTCACTTTGCCGTCATGAATCCACGCAATACCAAAACGTTTGGGTGGTTTGCCAAGAAAAACGAAAGCTTCCTGCTCCGACGGAACTACTTCCATGTTGTCGGAGATGCGATGGGCCAAGTCTTCCAGCGGGCCTTTTACCATGTCGATTCTGGCGTGTGCCTCGTCGCCAGTCGGTAGCGGTGGGTAGTCCTTCTTTCCACCAAACAACTTGTCTAGCATTCCCATGATGTCCTCCTTGTCGCGGATAAATAAAGAGTCAACACACTCCAAATATTGGATTGCCATGCGCTGACATGCAATCTAAGCCTAGACGCGATTGGTGGATTTTCAAGGATTATTGAAACCTGCCGGGCTTTCCCGCTGGAGCCGAAATTCCTCAATCGCCCGGCCTGCAAGCGTTCTAGCGTCATCACCGTTAAGACGGAAACCCGCCACGATGCGGCCGGTCAGGCTTGCCGTTGTGGTTGTAATCGTGCTGACGGTCATGTTTCTGTCTGTATATCCTTACGCTTTGCTTATCCTCGGCATGCTGAAGCCTTGCCCGCTCCTGGCGCGTGACTGTGCCATCGGCTTTGGCTTTTTCTTCCACTGTCTGCAAATGATCCTGGCCTTTATTTAGTCGCTCGGCCTCTCTCTGTGTCAGCGAGCCGGATTGTTCTCCCTGCTGAATACGTCGTTCCTGATTGGCTTGGCGCTGATCGAATTTAGGCGTGTTGTTGGATTGTGCAAGAGACGACAGTGGTGAAATCAGCACGAGGGAAATAAGCGTAGATTTGAGCAGCTTCATGGCTCCGACCTCCTATTGATATTTGCGAAAATTGACATGGGTTGTCCCACGGATGAATTTACGCATGGTCTCGAACAAGGGAAGTCGGCTTTTTGTTACAAGCCATTAAGCAGCAATACACTCTTACAACTAATCGAAATCAGACTGGAAATGTCAGCCGTATGAGCATCGCGTAGCATTCGGCGGGCGCTGCACGTGCTGAATATCAAGCGGCGACTATGACGTGATACGGAATTTATCGATGCGGTCGCTGAATACTGCCGCCACGCCACGCTTGAACAGCGTATCGGCCGCATGTCGATCATTGACCGTGTAACAAAGCACGGGAATGCCATTGGCGCTCGCGGTACCAAGAGTGGCATCGTCAAGCTCGCTGGTCGCGCAATGCAGGCTGTAAGCTCCCAAAGCATTCAAGCGATCGAGCCAGTTGGACGGGAGGCGCTCCCACAGACAGCCGAGAGGCACGAGAGGAGCGGCGTTCCGTGCTGCGATCAGCGCTTCATCCGAAAATGACGAAACGAGCGGTAGCGGGGCGCCACGCCACAGTTGAGGAATAAGTTTTGCGACGACTTCGCCGGTGACTGATTCAAATCCGGCGGCCGGCTTGATCTCGACATTGGCCATGAGGCCGAGTTCCAGGCAGAGGGCCGCCGCAGCTTCGAGCGTTGGTAACGGCTCGCCGGCAAAGGCCCGATGCTGGTAGCTGCCGGCGTCAAGTTTCCTTAGAGCGTCATCTGAGGTGTCGCACACGCGACCGGCCCCGTTCGTGGTGCGTTCCAGCGTTTCGTCGTGAATCAGCCAAGGCGAGCTGTCCGCCGACAGCATGACATCAAACTCGACAGCACGACATCCCATTGCGGCGGCCATGCGCAGCCCGGCCAGGGTGTTCTCCGGCGCCAACGCACCACCGCAGCGATGTGCAAAGACGCGGGGCAGTGTCCAGCCGGGTGCGGGGCGATTCACTTCTTGCGCTTGACTTTGGCCACCTGAACGGGCTCCATGATGGCATTGCCGCGCGAAACAGCGTCATCCAGAGCTTCCTTGGCGGGCTTCTTGTTCGCCCAGACTGTTTCAAGTTCTTCTTCCACTATCGTCCGCAGTTTCTCGTCCTGAGCTACGCGAACAGTGGGCGATGAAACCGTGCCTTGCAGCTCAACATAGGCGACTTTCAGTCCGGCAAGGTTCTCATTCAGCAATTTGGAGCTTGCAGCCGCGCGAGCTACCGAAGTTATCGGCAGAAAGCTGCCGGAAAGCGTCAGGTCAATCTGCATTTCCGGACCCATGATGTAATGAATGAATTCTGCGACGGCCTTGGTTTCCGCCGGGCTCATGCCATTGGCAAACCACAGCGAAGCGCCGTCGGCCAGCGTATTCCGCGGCGAGCCTTGCACATCGTCATGATAGGGCAGCGCGGAAACGCCATACTCCAGCGATTTGTTTTCGGCCAGGGCGCTATTGAGCGATGAGGTGCTGGTCAACATGGCGCATTCGCCGTTGGCAAAACGGCGATCCGCTTCGTCGCGGCGGCCGAAATAGGAAAAGTACTTACTCTTGTGCCAAGTCGCCATCATGGCGACGTGCTTGATCTGAACCAGGCCATTGAAGGCGAGATTGCCCTTGGCATCGTTCACCGGTGCACCGTTCCAGGCGCTCATGTTGTCGATCAGCACCCAGGCTGGCCAGGATGTGGTGAATGGGCAGCGACTTCCGGAATCAGCCAGTTTGCCGGCGACCTCTTGCGCCTCGACCCAGCTCTTCGGCGGCTTTTCGGGACTCAGTCCGGCCTTGCGGAAGGCGGCCTTGTTGTAATAAAGCACCGGCGTTGAATAAGCTACAGGCAGGGCGTACAGGCGGCCTTTGGCATCGGTCAGGCCATGGCTCAAATCGGGGGACAACTTGCTGGTGTCGAGCGGCTGTTTGGCCTCACGCATGACATCATGGAGTGGCTTGAACTTCACCTTGTCGGTTATGAAACGGGCGTGATCCACGAATGAAACGAGATTGATCTGCTTTGGCGCATCGCCATCAATACGACGCACCGTCTTCAGGTGAACATTTTTCTGCTGGCTGTTGAAACGCTCGACCAGAGATTCGAGACGTTCTGCACGTTCTTCGTCAAGCTGTTGCGAGAGTTCGATCTGGACCGGGTCGGCAGCCGGGGCAGAAGCACGGGCGGGAGCGGAAATGGCTGGAGCGGTGAGAATCAGCCCGCCCATAGCCATGAATAAAAAGGATAAATTCATGATATCTCCTTGGTGTCGGCGACAAAGGGTGAATTATAGTGGCTGAACCGTTTGTGGGCATCATGCAATGTATACGCGCAGGACTTTGATTTCAAAGCACGCTATAGTTCGCATCTGCCGTATCTGAGCGATCCCGGAGAATCCCTCATGAACAAGTATCAGCGCCTGGTTGTTGTTGCCGCCACGATGAATGTACTGGTCATGCTGTTGTTTCCTCCGTTCACAAGCCAGCCACTTGCCAAGGGTGTGTTGCCAAGCTTCGACGGCTTTTATCCGATTGTCAGCCAGCTGGGGCACAAACCCCTGTTCACGGAATTGTTGACCATACAGTTGATGTTCGTCGGCATCAATACGTTGGTGGCCTGGCTGGCTTTGCAGACCAAGACGCGTCATGGCAAGCACCCGGATTTCCGTTTCGCCCAGGCTATTGGCTGGTTTGTTGCGGTAAACCTGATAGTCATTTTCACCTTTCCACCATTCGAACCCTATCAGCTACTGCTGCGTGCCGATTTGGGTGGTTTCGATAGTTTCTATTTCGTTCTCGGCAGTCGCTCCCAGCGCACGATCTATTGGCCGCTGCTCTATCTCGAATGTATGCTGGTCGCTATAAATGCGCTTGGTATTTTTCTGATGCTCAGCTCGGTGCAGCGCGGCGCCGATGATATCCGGCGCAAGCTGGCTCAGCTCGCCGATGACCTTCCGGATGAAGCCATTGAAAGAATCGCAGCAGATATTCGCCAGACGATCAATGCACAGCCGCCGAAACCATCGCCCTCTCTCGGACGGGGCGCCGATCGTCGTCGCACAAAGCACAAGTCCATTGCCAAGGAACGGCGGAGCGGAAAAGACCGTCGTCACCAGGACTCTAGCCGCACTGGCGACAGGCCATGATGACGATGTCTCCTGACCGGGGCGCAGGGTTTTATGGTTAAAATGGCGATTATGCAAACCAATAGTCAGGGATACTCGTGGCAGCCAAGCTAGGGAGCGCACTGCGACTGTTCGTGAGCGCCGCCGCTCTGTTATTACTCCTGTCTGGTTGCGACATGATCCAGCAACAACTCGGGCTTGAAGACCCGAACGAAAAAGCAGCCCGTACCGATGCTGAAGGCAGGGCCGTCGGCGGCGGCTGCCGTCAGTCGGGGCGTGCCATCGAAGACTGTTACACCATTTATTCCTGGCTTCCCAAATCACCCATCTATGAAGGCTGGCGCGACATGGATGCCTACATGCGCGAAAACAAGATTGAGACCATTGAACCTCAACTTCCTCCCGCACCGGCGCCCGGCACCCGAAGAAAAATTCCACCTCCCAAAAGCTCTGCAGCTAACGCGACATCTGGCAAGTGATCTGAGGACAAACGCTGAAGCATTGTTCTGACATTGACGCGTATTCACTCCATAGTGTTATCGACCTGGAAAGATTGAAGAACAGGAGTCTGTAATGAGTCAGAAAAAGTATCGATTGGTTACGCGCAGCGATTTTGACGGCCTGGTGTGCGCCGTGCTGCTCAACGAACTCGAACTCATCGACGATATAAAATTCGTTCATCCCAAGGACATGCAGGACGGCAAGATCGATATTTCCGATCGGGACATTACGACCAACCTGCCTTATGTTGCCACCGCCCACCTCGCCTTTGACCATCATCTTTCAGAAACAATCCGAGTCGCTGGTGATCGCGACAACCGCGTCATCGACCCGGACGCACCCTCGGCAGCGCGCGTTGTTTATGATTACTACGGCGGAAGAAAGGGATTCCCGCGGATCTCCGACGACATGATGGATGCTGTCGACAAGGCCGACTCGGCGCAATTCACCCGTGACGAGATTCTCGACCCGAAGGGCTGGGTATTGCTCAACTACCTGATGGATTCGCGCACCGGTCTTGGACGTTTCCGTGATTTCCGTGTCAGCAACTACACGCTGATGATGGATCTGATCAAATACTGCCGCAGCAACGGTATTGACGATATTCTGAAATTACCTGACGTCAAGGAACGCGTAGAACTTTATTTCGACCATGCCGTCCAGGCCAAAGCGCAGATTCAACGTTGTGCCACGGTTCACAACAAGCTGGTAGTACTCGATTTGCGTAACGAGGATACGATCTACGCGACCAATCGCTTCATGATCTACGCGCTCTTCCCGCAAGCAAATATTTCGATCCATGTTCTGTGGGGCGTACAGAAGCAAAACACCGTCTTCGCTACCGGCAAATCGATTCTTGATCGCAGCAGCGGGATCAATGTTGGCGAGCTGATGCTCAAGTACGGCGGTGGAGGTCATCACGCTGCCGGCACCTGTCAGGTGGAAAACGATCAGGCAGACGCCAAGCTCAAGGAAATCATTGCGCAGATCAACGCCAATGCCTGATCAGACCGATTCCTCAAGTTCAGCTCAGCAAGCACCCGGGGATTCGTTTTTCATCTTGCGCGACTGTCGCGAGCTCTTCCAGCGCCGACTCGCGGAGATTGCCCGGCAGTCGGGCATTTCATCCTCGTCGGTCGTCGATGCTTTTAGCCGCGAAATCGGCGATGCTCACGACGAACTGGCCTCGTCCGACCAGCAAGACGGATTCGAACAGACCAACGGGCTGACTGCTTCGCGAATCACGCTCGTCGGCAATGACGACCTTGAGCTGGATATTCGTATCGGGGAAATCGCCAACCGTCTGAAAGGCAATGAGCGCATTGGTCACTGGCGAGTCCAGCTACGCTACATGACCTTGTTGCAGCGACCGAAAATGACTGCGGAAAACAACCCGGTCGGCCTCGAACCGATCAGTCGCGGCTTGTGGGCGATCTGCAGGGAAAGCGGCAACAAGCTTGATCAGAACCTTGATCAGCTTGACCGGCTTGAGGCAAAGCTTCTGGCGTTGCTTCCCGACGTCTATGTGGAACTGAACGGCGTGCTTGAGCGCCACCGCGTTGAGCCGGCGCAAGTCAAGATCGTCCAGCGTGCCGGTGGCGCCAAATCACCATTTCAAGCTGGAGTCGGGAGTTCGGAAGGCTCCGGAGGTCTCGGTGGCGTGACCGGAAGGAATGCCCTCTCAGACTTGCAGCAGGCCTTGCGCAAACAATTCGGTGCCGAGGACCTGGTTCCTGCCGGCGGATCGGGGAACGTCACGCTTGACGTATCGACCGTCGTGATGCTGAACCACCTGATGGACCAGTTGCGCGGGCTTGAGCTTCGACAACTCTCCAGCCTGGACAACGATTCGTCCGCAGATTCGGGCGAGAAACCTCGATTGCATACGATCAAATCGAAAGACCTCGATTTGCCGTTGGGCAAACCCGCAGCCATCGCACTGGATACACTATCGCTCATTTTCGACCGCATTTTTGCGGCGCCCGATCTTCCCGATGTCGTCAAGGCCGCCATTGGTCGTCTGCAGATTCCGCTGCTCAAGCTGGC
>NZ_FLQY01000128.1 GCF_900089945.1 Candidatus Propionivibrio aalborgensis
GCCCGGCAACTGGTCAATCGCATGGCGCGAGCCGCCATCGGGCTGGATCAGGATACCGGGCGCGATCACGTCGTCTGTGACCGTCTCGGGAAACTCGCCGATGCCGTTCGCAGTACACTTGAAAAGACCGAGGGTGTGCTGACTCCGCATCTCGACGAACTTGATGAGCTGATCGCCGAGCGCGACCAGTCGATTCAGGCAAAAGCGCAGCCCTATGTGCAGCTGGTTCTTGATCACGAGGTGCAGGAATCTGCCCGAACCAATGCCCGGAATTGGCTGGGCCATGCACTTGAAAAAACCACAGAACCGGCGATCAGGCAATTCCTTGCGGATTCCTGGCAGCGAGTCATGGAAGCCGCTTGCCTGGTTGGCGGAATGTCGGGAACGCGCTGGCAGGAATGCGCTGACACCATCGTGGAGCTGAACTGGAGCGTGCAACCCAAGCCGACGGCCGATGAGCGGAAACGGCTGATTGCGCTGATACCTTCTCTGCTCAAGCGCATCAACACCGAACTGGACCGCCTCGATATCTCGACGGAAGAAAGAACCCCTTTCGTCAATGCCTGCTTCGACCTGCAGACGGCTGCGATGCGCAGCCGTCCCGGTGCACCCGATTTCCCGGCGCAGGCACCTGCGCAAGCCCCTCTTGCCCCTGCCGCGTCCAGCCCGCCGTTCGGCGAAGTGCGTGCTCCTCAGGCTCAAATCCTCGAACTGGACGGGAAACTCGTGCAATACATTGGCTTGCCAACCGAAACCAAGTCTCTTTGGCGTACCGACAGTAGTGCCTGGAAAGAGGGCGACTGGGTCAGTTTCTTGTTGCCGGATGGCGAGAGACTCTGCGGCCGCATCTGCTGGCAGAGTTCGCTTTCCGGAACCGTCCTGCTGTTCAACTCGGGGTGGGGCTACGCTGTTGCACTGGCGCCCTCGTCACTGGAACAGCAACTGCGTGACAGTCGCGCCCGTATCGTCTCCGCGACGTCTCTGTTTGACGAGGCGGCGTCGCAGGCCTTGGGTCAGATCACAAAACGGTAATTGCCCGAAAGGATGAAACTCCGCCGCCAGGGTCGGAGCATGAAAAACCGTTCACGATCATGGAGTTATGACAAGGGCTTGTAAACTT
>NZ_FLQY01000129.1 GCF_900089945.1 Candidatus Propionivibrio aalborgensis
GCACGCGTTGCCGATTGCGGCTTCCGCCGCTACCTCGGGACGGGGAAGTCCCTTTCATTCGTTGGGCATTACAGTCTTAACCACACACTCACATTTCCCGGAGGAAGAACATGGCATCCATTCCCAAAAAAGTCGCCGAGCGCTTGATCGCCGGAATCAAGAGATATCAACCCATTCTCGTTGCCGCGAAGGCACGAGATGTTGGCGAGGCCGATACCGTCACAATCATCAAAGACATGCTGAGTGACATTTTTGGATACGACAAATACACAGACCTTACGTCTGAATATGCCATCCGCGGAACGTACTGCGATCTTGCGACAAAGATCGATGGCGTATTGCAGACGCTTATCGAGGTCAAGGCGATTGGGCTGGACCTCAAAGACCAACACGTAAAACAGGCGGTCGACTATGCCGCCAACCAAGGGGTTGAATGGGTTCTGCTCACGAACGGAATGTGCTGGCGCGTATACCGTCTGACATTTGCCAAACCAATAGATCATGAACTCGTCGTCGACATTGACTTCTCGACCCTCAACTCCCGCTCCGAACACGACCTTGAACTCATTTACTTATGGTGCAAGGAAGGCTGGCAGCGGTCCGTCTTAGGCGAATACCACACCCAGAGGCAGGCTTTGTCTCGTTTCTTTGTTGGAGCAATGCTCCAAACAAACCCTGTTCTTGAAGTTATTCGCAGAGAGCTTCGCCGTGTTTCCCCTGACGTTCGGATCGATATTGATCAAATCAAGGAGGTACTCCTAAGCGAGGTAATCAAGCGCGAAGTAATCGAGGGCGAGAAGGCAGAAGAGGCACGAAAGAAGATTGCAAAAGCCGCTGCGAAAGCATTACGTGCATCGAACTCGAAGGTAGGTGAAAAAGAACCAGACGTTGTTCCGGCAGCAATCCCGGATGGTTCCGCGTAATGCCCAACCCGGCAGTCCACACGGACGCTGCGCGATAAAGCCGCGCAGCGCCGGTGACTTCTACGTTGGGCCCCATAGGCGCACACATAGCAATCTGAGTTGACATACGTCATTACTGTAGCTACAGTAAAACATGCGAATCGAGTTCGACTCAGCCAAGGATTTGGCAAACCAAACGAAACATGGCGTTTCCCTGACCTTTGCAGGCGAACTCGATTGGGAAGCCGCGTTGGTGTGGGTTGATGACCGGGTCGAGTACAACGAGACGCGAATGATCGCGCTCGCTCCGAAAACCGAGATCCTGTACTACGTGGCGTTTGTAGACCGTGGCGATGTGCGAAGGGTCATCAGCCTACGCCGCGCCAATCGTCGTGAGGTAAAACACTATGTCGAAAATATCTAAAAGGCTTACTGTTCGCATGCCTACCGCGGCTGAGGACAAAGCCATTACAGCGGCAGCCAAGAGCGATCTGGACGCACAACCGCTCACGCCAAAGCAACTGAATGCCATGGTTCCAATTCGTGCGCTTCGTGGCCGACCGAAATCAGAGAACAAGAAGTTGCTTGTGTCGGTGCGCTACAGTCCCGAGGTTGTTGCCTACTTCAAATCCACGGGTGAAGGTTGGCAGTCGCGCATGGATGGTGTGCTTCGGCAGTACGTGGCACGCCATTTACGTAGCACGTAGAAATGGGTTCCAACCCATCCATCAACACGGACCGGCGCGATAAGGCCGCGCCGGCCGGTTAGCTCTACTACAAGGGCATCTTGATCCCTTGCGCCTATGAACAATTTTGACTCTTTCTTTTGGCTGATATTCGTCGGTATTGGCGTCTATTTCGTCTTCAACGTCGTAAGGCGTGGCAGCCTTAAGGGGGCAATTTTCAATGCCACTATTGCGCAAACTGTCGGTGAAGTCGAAGGTTCTGGCCCATCAATGATGAGAACCCGGGTCAAGGTTCACATTCTTGAAAAGGACGCACAAAAACTGGTTGGCCTCGAATTTGTCGCAACCAGCGTCGCCAGCTACGACATGATGCCTCTCACTCTTTCGGTTACCGAAGCCAAGAAGCTTGTCGCGGTTCTCGAGCAAACCATCGCAAGAACGGAACGCAATAATAGGGACGGACCACAATTGATTTCTGTCAAAGGCAGCTTCGCGAAGCGCAGTCGGTTATCGAAACCCATCTCGGGGAGATCAAGAATGCTTGGCACAGTCATTTCGGCGCCTGAGGTTACTCACGTTTCTAAGCACGGCTTGTGGCTACTGCTGGCCGATGAAGAAATCCTTCTGCCATTTGAGCAATTCCCATGGTTTCGTAAGGCCACTATCGACCAGATTTCTCATGTCGTAGCGCCTACTCCTGAGCATCTCTACTGGCCTGAGCTTGATATTGATTTGTCGGTAGAATCCATTCGCCATCCTGAAACGTTTCCGCTTGTCTCGCGCTCATCCGGCTAGCCGCTTGTTCATTCAACGCGGACTGGCGCGATAGTACCGTGCCGGCCGCTTAATTGAGACGATTGACCCGTTCATGGTTGCCGCGATGACCGATCTCTTTCCACCTTGGCCTCTGTTCTCCGCATTCCTGCTTGCGAGCCTTGTCCTCGCCGTCACGCCCGGGCCTAGCGTGATCTACATCGTTACGCGCAGCCTTGTTCAGGGGCGCCGGTCTGGCGTGGTGTCGGTGGCAGGTGTCGCTCTCGGCAACCTCGGCAACGCCTTTGCGGCCTCCGTGGGTCTTGCCGCGCTGTTCGCGGTTTCGTCACTTGCTTTTTCCGTGGTCAAGTATGCCGGCGCGCTCTACCTTGTGTATCTCGGCGTGCGAATGCTCCGTTCCTCCCCTGTCGAGAATTCAGCCGCCGTTCCCGCTGCTGCGCCGCATCCGCGCATCTTTCGTGACGGCTTCGTCGTAGCTCTGCTCAATCCAAAAACCACGATCTTTTTTGTGGCCTTCCTGCCGCAGTTCCTGAACCCCGATGCACCGCCCGTGTTTCAGAGCATGGCACTGGGCTTTCTGTTCGTTGCAATCGCCGCAGTAACCGACAGCGGCTACGCTTTGGCCGCTGGTGCGGCGGCGCCAGCGTTGCGCCGTAGCGCTGTTCGGCGCTTAGGTCGGCGTCTCGGCGGCGGAGTCTTCATCGGTCTTGGCCTCTTCGCTGCGTTCGCGGGGTCGCGCGGTGCCAAATAGCCCCGACCCCGGCCTTGGCGGCGGCGCACCCCTGAAAACAGGACGGTTGATAAGAAATCGCTGGGTATCGACGCTCAACCCAGCGGCGCCGGGGGGCGCAATGCGATAAGTCCGCTCAACGTCGGCTAGCTTCTGCGTTTGGTCAAATTGAATCGATGGAGGAACGAAGAAATGACTGAAAGAACCGGGCGCTGCCTTTGTGGCGCAGTGAGCTTCGAACTTGCCGCCGAACCTCTCGCAACGCGAGTCTGCTGGTGCCGCGATTGCCAGCATCTCGCGGCAAACGGATCGGTGAACCTGCTTGTCTCTGCCGATGCATTGACAATCTCCGGAACGCTATCCGAATACACCAAAACGGCAGACAGTGGCAATGTGGTGACTCGCCAGTTTTGTCCCGCTTGCGGTGCACACCTCTTTGCCAGGTCGTCCGCCCGCCCGCAGTTCAGGGTTGTCCGTGCCGGCAACCTGGATGAACCCTCATCCATTCACCCGGACATGAATATCTGGGCTGAAAGTGCGCCGAACTGGGCGTGCCTTGATCCAACGCTGGAGCGAGTCGAGCAACAGCCCGTGCCTCCGAAACCGTCACCCGCCTCGGATCAGCAGACCTGATCGAATCACCCGCCGGCGAGTGCAAATGTTCGACCGCGCTGCGGACTAAGGCAGCGCGCCGGGGCGCTGGCCCAGCAACGCGGCGCGGGTGACAGGGCTTTTCAACTGGCCCAGCCACCACTGCAGGGCACGGCCCCTTTCTGTCCTGTTGCATTTTCGCCAGGCATAACTGACCTGAAACTTGTGCTCCGTGCGTTCCACGGATTTTTCGACCAGGCGTCCTGCATTGATATGGGTTTGCGCCATGCAGGCGGGCAGGAAACCGGCGCCCAGACCACGAATCTGGGCTTCCAGTTTGGCCGACAGGCTGGGTACCGTAAACACATCCTGCCCCGGCAACAGGCCGATGGTGAGATCGGCGCCGCGCTGTATCGAATCGGCCACCGCCACGGCCCGGTGGCGACGGATCAAATCGTCGCTCAGTGGTTCTGCGGCGGCGGCGAGCGGGTGATGGGGGGCGACGGCAAAAATGAAGTGCAGGCCGCCCATCGGCTCCCGCGCCAGGCCGGGTGCCGATTTGGCTTCCATCACTACGCCCAGCGCGAGGTCGGCCTGACCCGATGACAGGGCATCCAGCGTCCCGGCCAGCGTTTCATCGCGCAGCCGGATTCGGGTTGGCGGATTCAGCGAAAAGAAAGCCTCGCATAACTCGAGGACCGTGGTCCGATCAATGATGCCGTCGATGGCGATGGTGAACTGGGATTCCCAGCCCGTGGCGACGCGCCTGACCCGGTTGGCGACGGCATCGATGTCGGCCAGCAGGCGTTCGCTCTCACGCAGCAGTTCCTCGCCGGCCGCGGTGAGGCGGGCCTGACGCGACGAACGATCGAAGAGGAGCACATCCAAGGCCTCTTCCATCTGCCGTACGCGATAGGTCAGCGCGCTCGGCACCATGTTGGCGACGCGGGCGGCAGCGGCAAAGCTGCCTTCGGCAGCAATGGTCTGCAGCATGAACAAGGCGTCGGGGGTCAATACGTCGCGGGCTGTCGGCATCGAGATCGCATTCAGAAAATTTGAATGATGCCATCAAAACGGTAGGCTCCAAAGCCCTCCTTTTGGGCTCAACCTAACCATCATCATCACAAGGAGGCCCGACATGCTGAACCTGATCAAATCCGCCGAACGCGGCCACGCCAACCATGGCTGGCTGGTCAGCAAACATTCGTTTTCCTTTGCCGACTACTACGATCCTGCCCGCATGGGCTGGGGTAATCTGCGCGTCATCAACGAAGACCACATCGAGCCGGGCACCGGCTTCGGCAAGCACGCCCATCGCGACATGGAGATTGTCACCTATGTGCTTTCCGGCGAGCTGGCCCATGAGGACAACATGGGCAATGTCCAGACCATTCCCCCTGGCGATGTCCAGCGCATGAGCGCCGGCAGGGGCGTGACTCACAGCGAATTCAATCATGCCAAAAGCCAGATCACGCACCTGCTGCAGATATGGATCCAGCCAGCCGTCACCGGTATCGCGCCGGGCTACGAACAGAAACGCTTCGCCGATGCAGAAAAGCGCGGCGTCCTGCGCCTGGTGGCTTCAAGGGATGGCGCCGAGGGGTCGGTACGGATCAACGCCGATGCCGCGCTGTATGCCGGCCTCTTCGATGGCGCCGAGTCGGCGGAGCTGGCGCTCGACCCGAAACGCAAAGCCTATGTTCATCTGATTCGCGGCAGTCTTGATGTCAACGGCACGGTGTTGACCGCCGGCGATGCGGCAGCACTTGAAGGCGAAGCACGGATTGCATTGAGCCAGGGCCACGATGCCGAGGTTCTGGTCTTCGACCTGGCACCTTGAACACCGTTAACACAAACGCTTTTTCCTCAACACGTAGAAACAAGGAGCATTGAAAATGGCAAACATCAAAGTGGTATTCCATTCCGGTTACGGACACACGCAGCGCATGGCCGAAGCCGTGGCCGACGGGGCAGGCGCTACGCTCATCGCGATCGACAAGGAAGGCAATCTGAGCGAAGCCGACTGGGCGGCACTGGCCGCCGCCGACGCCATCATCCTGGGCAGCCCGACCTACATGGGCAGCGTCAGCTGGCAGTTCAAGAAGTTCGCCGATGCCTCGTCGAAGCCCTGGTTCACGCAGCAATGGAAGGACAAGCTGTTTGCCGGCTTCACCAACAGCGCGACGATGAACGGCGACAAGCTGTCGACCCTGCACTACATGTTCACCCTGGCGATGCAGCATTCGGGCGTCTGGGTTGGTACCGGCATGATGCCGAGCAATGCCAAGGCGGCGCAACGCAACGACATCAACTACGTCGGCTCATTCAGCGGCGCCATGGCACAGTCGCCGTCGGACAGCAGCCCGGCGGAGATGCTGCCGGGCGATCTGGAAACCGCGCGCCTGTTCGGCAAGCGGGTTGCCGAAACCGCCGCCCGGCTGAAAGGCTGAGTGACGCGACCGGCACCCGCCGACGCGGGCCCGGCGGCGTTCGCCAGAAGCGTGGCGTTTTGCGAGTGCGAGGAGTGCTTTGCCCTATCGGGCGATGACGAGGGGGCCACACTCGCCGGGACAGCTGTCTGGCGAACGTGCTGCATGCCTGATTGGGAACGGACCGACTCTTGATATCCCTGAGGGTTATCTGCAGAATGTGGCGATGAAACGAGCTTTTCCGCGGCGTCGCTAGACCTTACGTCCACCCACTTTTTATCGGGATGCGCAATGACCACCGTCTTCATCAGCTACTCGACCAAGGACCACTACTTTGCCGAACTCGCTGGTATCAAGCTTGCGGAGGCGGGAATCAATCTGTGGCGAGATCAGGGGCAGCTTCGGCCGGGCAGCGACTGGCGCAATGGAATAGAGCGCGGCATATCGGAATCAATTGCCGTGCTTGTGGCGCTCAGTGAGAATTCGGCGCAGTCTTCCTACGTCACGTTCGAGTGGGCCTATGGGCTTGGCAAGGGCAAGACCGTCATCCCGGTCAAGCTGGAGGCATGCGCCGTTCATCCTCGCCTGGAACCGATTCAGTCGCTCGACTTCTCGATCCCGGGTTCCCTGCCCTGGAATCTCTTGATCGAGCGAATTCGCGAAATCGAGGCCGATGCGACGTCGGAAGAAGACCTGGAGACGTCTGCCAATACGCCCGAGCCTCCGCAGCAGGACGCGACCGTCAAGGCGATCCTCGCGTACCTCAATCAACGTGGATATCAAATGGTCAGCTATGAGCGGCTGCGTCGGCGAATCGATCCGGAGCTGACCGACCAGAAGCTCGATGACGTGGTGAATGCAAACCCGACTGTCTTCCGCTTTGCCCGTCTCAAAGAAGGCAAGCGCGGCATGGCCAAGCTCATCCCATAGGACGGGTGGTACCTTCTTGAAGCGGGCGAACGCCCTTTGTCGACAACGTTTCGGCCCCGTATGCTGACCATTTTTACGACCTTGGCTGATTGGATTGCTTTTACGCTGTTTGGCCTTGCGCCGCGCTCAAAGCTGGGCGATGCAGTGCACTTCTTCATTGAGGATACGACCAAGATATTTTTTCTCCTGATCGTAATGATCTATTTCATTGCGCTGATCCGCGCGTCTCTAAACGTCGAAAGAATCCGGGATTATCTGGCGAAAAAAAACAGGCTTGTCGGATATTTCATGGGATCGATATTCGGAGCGATAACGCCGTTTTGCTCTTGTTCAAGCATTCCTGTCTTCCTTGGCTTCACATCGGGTGGCATTCCCGTTGGAATAACAATGTCATTTCTATTGACGTCGCCGCTGATAAATGAAGTGGCCGTATTGCTTTTGTTGAGCTTGGTGGGGTGGAAGATAACCATTGTCTATGTATTGGTTGGATTGGCAGTCGGAATCACGGGCGGAATATTTCTTGACCTTATCCATGCCGAACGACTCCTGCAACCCTTTGCGCTCAAGGCGTATCAATCGGTGAAGCCCGCAGTTGGCGAAGGCACCAGCAGATCGGCGCTTTCTTTCGGTGATCGGCATGAATTCGCCAAACAAGAGTTGCTGGATATTCTGAGTCGTGTCTGGAAATGGATCTTCATCGGTGTCGGCCTTGGCGCGGCATTGCACGGCTTTGTGCCGGTTGCCTGGATTGAGGCGAACCTTGGGCGCGGCCAATGGTGGTCTGTCCCCCTGGCAGTTTTTCTGGGTACAGTGGCCGCAAGTTTTCCGGAGTTCATATTGTTGAAGCAGGTGATGACTTGGCGCTTGCTGGCGACTATTTTTGTGCTTCTGCTGGCATCCTTTACCATTGTGGGGTGGACTCTAAATGCGATCTATTGAAGCCAGGAGATAGAGATGAAGGAAATTAAGGTATTGGGCAGTGGTTGTGCCAAGTGCACCAAGACCGCCGAGCTCATCCAGACGGTTGCCACCGAATTCGACGCCTCCGTCAATGTAGTTAAAGAAACCAATCCAGAAGTAATGATGAACTATGGCGTAATGAGTACTCCGGCAGTCGTCGTCGATAACGTCGTAGTGCACTCAGGATCGATTCCCGGTCGAAAGATGGTAGAAGGCTGGGTGAAATAGGCGCAAAGTTCGCCTGTCGATTCATTCCCGCCTGCCTGCCAGCCGCTGTGCGTTTGTCACCCTTGGGGGCATATCCCGGCGCATCCGCATTCACCGTGATGGCCTGTTCCCGCACAGCTTGCTGGAGCTTCACCATGCAAAACCTTCCTCACCACTACCGGGTTGCAGCGAATGCAGCGCCCGAGGGCGACGTCAGCTTGTCGTCAGAGAAACTGGAAACGCTGCCATCTGCGCCACCTCAAGAGTTCGGTGGCCCCGGTGACCGCTGGTCCCCGGAAACACTTTTGGTAGCGGCCATCGCAGATTGCTTCGTTCTCACTTTTCGGGCTATCGCCAAGGTCTCGAGGTTATCGTGGCTGTCGCTGCGCTGTGACGTCGAGGGCACGCTCGAACGCAGCGAGGGAAAAACGAAGTTCACGCAGTTCAAGGCAAATGCCACACTTGACGTGCCTCCGGATACAAACGAGCAAAGAGCACAGCGTATTCTTGGAAAAGCCGAGACGAGCTGCCTGATCACCAATTCGCTCTCCGCCACAACGCACCTGAACGCTGTGGTGGTGGCGAAGTCTTTGGCATGACTCAACCCGACTTGGCTCTCGCCTGAACTCGACCAGCCGGTCAGCCAAGGCTTCTGCAATCTCTGCTAAGCTCCAGATGGTCAACCCGGCAACCTGCAATCGGGCGAGGCCATGGCATTCCACAAATCACCAAAGGAGAAAAGAATGGGTTTTTTCAGCAATATCCTCGCAAAGCTTGGCATCGGTAGCGATAGCGCCCCGGCACCAACCGCCGCACCTGCGACACCAACTGCACCGGCAACCCCGGCCGCAACGTCGGCTGCACCCGCAACACCCGCGGTCGCGCTCGTCGATGTCGTTGCGCAACTGGAGCAGCGCGCGTCGGCCAACCCACAGAAGCTTAACTGGCGGACATCCATTGTCGACCTGCTGAAACTGCTCGACATCGACAGCAGCTTCGCGGCACGCAAGGAGCTGGCCACGGAATTGGGCTGCCCGGCTGACTTGATGGGGGATTCCGCGAAGATGAACATCTGGCTGCACAAGACCGTGCTGGCGCGCATCGCCGCCAACGGCGGCAATGTGCCCAAGGACCTCCTGGACTGAACCAGCAGCGCCACCGCCAAGCCAAGGGAGCAAGAGAACATGCAGATCACGGACATCCTTGCCCAGATGGGCGGCCTCAAATCGATGGCTCAGGAACTGGGCGTCGACGAAGCCCAGGCGGCGAGCAGCGCCGCAGCGCTTGCCCCGGCCATCCTCGGCGGGTTCAAGAAGCAGGCTCAGTCGCAGCCCACAGGCCTCGAAGGCTTTGGCGGTCTGCTCGGGAAACTTGGCGGTGGCGGACTGCTCGACAACGTTTTGGCGCCGCAGCCGACGGACGTCAGTCAGGGGAATAACGTGCTCGGACAGATCTTCGGCTCCAAGGATGTGAGCCGAGCGGTTGCGCAGAATGTGGCTGAGCAGTCGGGGCTTGACCCGTCCCTGCTCAAGAAGATGCTGCCGATGCTCGCGATGCTGGTTACTGGCTATCTGGCGAAGCAGCAGGGTACCGGAGCCGAGGCGCAGCCCTCCCCGAGTGCTGCCTTGGGGGGTGGCCTGGGGGGCGGTCTCGGCGATCTGCTTGGCGGCCTGCTGGGCGGCCAGAATTTTGGCCACGCGCCGCAGGGTGCAGCCTCGTCGGGACTCGCCTCGATGCTCGACATGAACGGTGACGGCAACGCGCTGGATGACATCCTGCGAATAGCCGGCAAGGCAATGCGTTGATCGCCTTACCCCTCAACACGCTGAACGTTTCAAACACACCGAGAGTGCAAAGATGAATGTGATCGTTTCCTTGATTATTGGCGGAATCGTCGGCTGGCTGGCGAGCATCGTCATGAAGACCAACGCCCAGATGGGCTTGATCGCCAACGTGCTGGTGGGCGTGGTGGGATCATCGCTCGGCTACTGGATCGCGGGAATGCTGGGCATCGCGCCCACAGGCATCCTGCGCTTTGGGGTTGCGGTCGGGGGTGCGGCGCTGCTCATCTTCATCCTGGGCAAGCTCGGTATCTTCCGCAGGAAATAGCGTCGGCCGCGCCGCAAGGCACGTTCGCGAATAATCGGGAGCAGACTGTGCTGGCCTGGACCTCAATGGTTTGATGCCTTGGCAGCAAGGCCGACGGGTGAGCCGGCGCTAAAGTCAGGGTGCTGCGGGCGAGCCATCCCAGGGGGTTGCCTCGGACCACGCTTTGAAGAGACTTTTCAGATGAAGAAACTGTCAATTGCATTGGTTGTATTCATGATGGGATGTACAAGCATCCCTGAAGATGTGACACCGGTTGATAATTTCAGACTGGAGAAGTATCTGGGGAAATGGTACGAAATTGCGCGGCTGGATCATTCGTTTGAACGAGGTTTGAGCCAGGTAACAGCAGAATACAGCTTGAGGGATGACGGCGGTGTCAGAGTATTAAACCGGGGTTACTCTGCCAAAGATGATTCACGGAAAGAAGCTGAAGGAAAAGCATATTTCGTTAAAAAACCGGATCAGGGATACCTGAAGGTCTCTTTCTTTGGCCCTTTTTATGGCTCCTATATCGTTTTCGAACTTGATGAGAATTATCAATACTCACTCGTATCCGGCCCTGATAAATCCTACTTATGGATTCTGGCCAGAAGACCAGAAATCGGTGAGGACCTGAAGAATACCCTCACAGCGAAAGCGGCAGCAGCGGGTTTTGACACGAGCAAATTGATTTTTGTCGATCACGACAAATCGCTCGCAAGTCAGCCTCACTAAAATGGCTGGTCTGCATACGAGCGCGCGATCTGACGATGTAGTGCAACCAAACCATTCCCGTTTCACACGAAAGGCGCAAACATGAAGATCCAGTCACTTGGGCACGTAGTGATCAAGGTGCGCGATCAAAAACGCGCCGAAGCCTTCTATAACGGGCTTCTCGGAATGCCAATCGCAGCTCGATTGCCTTCGTTTTCAATGACCTTCTTTACTTTGGGCAATCATCACGACTTCGCCATAAAGGCGGTCGGCGATAGTGCGCCGGACGCGCCCGAGGATTCACCAGGGCTCTTCCACGTCGCCTTCAAGATCGGAAGCCACATCGACGAACTTCGCGAGGCAAAGCTGTACCTTGAAGCGACAGGCCTCAAGGTCGACGCGTACGATCACGAGGTGGCCAAATCCATTTACTTCAATGACCCCGATGGCAATATGATAGAGCTGTATATCGACGCGTCGGACGTCTGGAAGCAGCGGCCGGAAGCTGTGGCACAGGGGGCTCCATTTGACCTCTAGGGTGTGTGCCCAATCAGACATATCCGATGCCTCCTGAATCGAGGGAGCCCATTTCATTCTTTGGTCGTCACAAATCAATCGTCAGGAGGTCTATCCATATGAATGCCGATGACTTGCGGTCTGTCCAGGCTCCGCTGAAGGAACGTTATCGCGATACCCCGGACGCCGCGCTGGTCACTCTGCACGCGGAAGGCCGCATCGGCGAAGGTGTGAGCTGCAAGATCGAAACCGGCAAGGCACTTGTCGTCGCTGGGTTGCATCCAGCCACTGGTGGAAGCGGGCAGGCCGCGTGCTCGGGCGACATGCTGCTCGAAGCGCTGGTCGCTTGCGCGGGGGTAACGCTGAACGCGGTGGCTACGGCGCTTGGCATCGAACTGCGGGATGCCTCGCTACTGGCAGAAGGCGATCTCGACTTCCGCGGAACCTTGGGGCTGTCCAAGGATGTCCCCGTTGGTTTCCAGAACATACGCTTGAAGTTCAAGCTCGATACCGACGCCTCGGAAGAGGAACTCGCCACCCTCCAGCGCCTGACGGAGCGGTACTGTGTTGTGTACCAGACGCTGGCGCATCCACCAGCGCTGTCCGTCACC
>NZ_FLQY01000130.1 GCF_900089945.1 Candidatus Propionivibrio aalborgensis
TCTACTGGATAATCCGGGTGCTCGGCAAACGTAGTTCCAGACAAACAGGCCATCCGGCGAAACCTCCAACTCCTATTCCCATGAAAATTGACTTGCGACTCACGGTCCACTACGGACTGACGATCTTTCTCAGCGCGTTCCTTCTGTTCCAGGTACAACCCCTGATTGGCAAAATGATCTTGCCGTGGTTTGGCGGGTCGGCGTCGGTGTGGACCACCTGCATGCTGTTCTTCCAGTTAGTCTTGCTGCTTGGCTATTTCTATTCGCATTGGGTCGTGCGATTTCTGTCGCCTTCGCGGCAAAGCTTGGTACACGGCGCCCTGTTGCTGATCAGCCTGCTGCTGATTCCGATCAGCCCGAGCGCCGACTGGAAGCCGACCGGCGCCGAGAACCCGACACTGCGCATCCTGGGCTTGCTGACCGTTTCGATCGGCCTGCCTTACTTCGTGTTGTCCACGACCGGCCCGCTGCTGCAGGCCTGGTTCGCCCGCGAGCGATCCGGTCTGGTGCCGTACCGGCTCTTCGCCTTGTCGAATTTCGGTTCGATGCTGGCGCTATTGGCGTATCCGATCGCCGTCGAGCCAGTGTTCCCGACGCGCGGGCAATCCTGGCTTTGGTCCGGGCTGTTTGCGTGCTTCGTTGTTTCCTGCGCGCTGCTCGCCTGGCGCGGGCGCAAGGGGAAACCCATCGCCGTGCAGCATCATGAGGAAGGGCCCGCACCGCGCTGGACGGACATGGTTCTGTGGGCGGCTCTGGCCGCGTGCCCGTCGATTCTGATGGTGGCCGATACCAGTTTCCTGACCACCAACATTGCACCGATTCCGATGCTCTGGGTGCTGCCGTTGGCGCTGTATCTGCTCTCGTTCATCCTGAGTTTCGAGCGCCACGGCTGGTATCAGCGCAAGCTGTTCCTTCCGCTGCTGGTGGTCGGCCTTGCGGCGCTCACCTACCTGCCGATGCTGGGCTTGAGCGAGATACCCCTTTACCTTTCCATGACCATCAATCTCGGGGCCTTCTTTGTGGCATGCATGGTGTGTCACGGCGAACTCGCCCGACTGCAACCGCACCCCAGCCATTTGACCGGGTATTACCTGATGCTGGCGGTCGGCGGTGTCGTGGGCGGATTCTTCGTCGGAATCATCGCGCCTTACTGGTTCAACAGCAATTACGAACTGTCGATCGGCATCTTGCTCACCGGGGTTGTCGCCGCCATCGCGGTCATTCCGAAAGCAAACTTTCCAAGCCCGCTCTGGCGCAAAGCAAGCATTGCCTCGACCGTGTTCCTGTTGCTGGGTCTGGGCTGGATCCAGGTCGACGAGCATCTCGGCGAGATCAGCGGCTCGGAAGTCACGGTACGCAACTTCTACGGAACATTGCAGGTCTTTGCCAACCCCGAGGGCGACTACCGCAGCATGCTGCACGGGCAGATCATTCACGGCCGTCAGCATCTCGCGAAGGACAAACTGGATTTGCCGACGACCTACTACAGTGCCGAAGGCGGCGCCGGCAGGGCGATGCAGATCAAGGCGGCCAGCGGCCCGTTGCGCGTCGGCGTGGTCGGCCTCGGTGTCGGCACGCTGGTCAGCTACGGTCGCAAGGAGGATTACTTCCGGCTTTACGAAATCGATCCGCTGGTGATCGACATTGCGCGTGACAACTTCAGCTATCTTTCACGCACCGCCGCCAGCACGGAAATCGTCCTCGGCGACGCCCGTCTGCAACTCGAACTGGAGCCAGCGCAGCAGTTCGATATTCTGGTCGT
>NZ_FLQY01000131.1 GCF_900089945.1 Candidatus Propionivibrio aalborgensis
GCCGATTTCGTCATCTCGACCGCCGTCAAGGGCATTACCGACGACTACACCAGCCGCTTCATGCACGGCACCATCGTCCTGATTGAGGACGAACTGTTTCGCAGGCCGCGCTCGGAGTGGCCAAAAACCATCAAATCCCTTGATACCAAGTTTGCCTACAGGTTGCGAATTGTCGATCGCTGGTCGCTCACGCTTCCAAAGAAGCAAGCCGAAAAACTTGACTCCGGCGAGCTGGCCATTGATTCCGATCACGACGTTCTCTACCACCGGCTGAAGCTCACGCCGAAAATACTTGTGGTCGGCCCGCTCTCGCCCGACGCGAACCCGGATCGACCGCGCGCATTGCCGCTTGAATTGCGCATCCACCTGTTGACATGGAGCCTGATCGGCCTCTGTCTGGCCATCGCCGTGTGGTTCTGGGTGCGCCCCGTCTGGCGCGACCTCGAAGCATTGCGCCAGACAGCACGAGATCTTGGAGAAGGCCATTTTGAAGCACGAGCCCCTGAGGCGCGTAGCAGAGCCTTCGAACTCCTGACCGACACACTCAACGATATGGCTGAACGCACCCAGCGACTGATTGCCACCCAAAGGGAATTGTCCAGCGCGATCTCGCACGAACTTCGTACCCCGATCGCGCGTATGCGCTTCGCCCTCGAAATGCTGGCCGAATCCGCTGATCACCCGGACCGCCAGCGACTGATGCAAATGATGGACGTCGACCTTGACGAACTTGACAGTCTGATCGACTCGAGCTTGACTTATGCCCGCTTCGAGCGCGAGCAGCCGGAACTGCATCTGACACCGGTTGAACTGGCACCCTGGCTTGAGGAGGAAGTGGAATCCATGCGCATTCTCGGCGGCGCGCTCGAACTGACCGTAGACACTAGCGCAGTGCCCCCGGTTCAGTGTGTTGAACTGGATCTGAAGAGCATGCCGTATGCCATAACCAACTTGCTACGAAACGCTCTCAAGTACGCCAAGTCAAAAATTGCCGTCAGCGCCGAAGTCGTCGAGCAACAGATTTGCGTGCATGTTGACGACGACGGCATCGGCATCCCACCAGAAGAAAGAAAGCGCGTGTTCTATGCCTTCACCCGACTCGATCGCTCACGTGATCGCGCAACCGGCGGCTACGGCCTGGGGCTGGCCATTGTGCGACTGGTTCTGGAACAACACGGCGGCACGGCGACAGTAGACGAATCGCCCCTCGGTGGAGCACGTTTCACTCTCCGCTGGCCGCTGTTACAGAGTGTCACGCAAACCTGACGAAAGCACTGAAGACGCACGCGCCTCCACCAACTATCATAGCCCGGGTCAATGATCAATCAGATAGTGAAGCCCGGAATGCCCCAATTCAGTCAGATTCGCGAACGTTTCCTCGCCAATGCCCGCCAGCATTTGCTTACCCCAAACGCAGCAGCATGCGACTGCGAACTTAACGTCTGCCTGAACACTCTGGGTTGCCGCACCATCGAAACCTCGCTGCCTCTCGGGAACCCGGCGGATTGACCTCCATGACAAGGCCCCACGCAACATTCCCGATCGCCGAAGGAGTTGGCATTTTCGTTGGAGTTGTTGCCTGGGATCTTCTCGCTGATGGACGCATGGAAGTCATCAGAGCCTTGCTCATTGCCGCCAGTTGCTCACTGGCCTGGTTCGGCTGGCGTTGCTGGAAAGCGAAGACCCGAAACAAGCAAGAATGACTGCTTTCCGCAGCGTGTTACACGCCGTCACGCAAAGGCTGAACAAGCGCAACAGACACATGATTAGCCGATCCTTAGAATGCAGTTGTTGCCTCAGCGTCCCCCGCTGGCAATGTTTGACCCTCCCTGACCCATCGCAACGGTGGGCCTTTCAATCCCGTGCCAGACCGGCGCGGGATTTTTTTTGCTGCCTTACAGGGAATCAGGCGGGTGCCGAAGATTGGTCAAGAATCCGGATTTCACGCTGCGGAAAGGGAATCTCAATGCCGTTCTCGCGGAAGGCTTTCCAGACGGCCAGTCCAATATCCGAACGAATACTACCCGTTCCAGATTCCGGGTCAGACACCCAGAAGCGTAGCTCAAGATTAACGCCACTGTCGGCAAACCCTGAAAGCAATACGGTCGGCGCCGGGGAGTCCAGCACCCTTGTATGACTCTGGGCCGCCTCGACCAGCAATTTCATTGCTTTCACCAGATCGGCACTGTAAGCCACCTGAACGGACAGCTCAACCCGAACGTTCGTGTCGGAGAACGAAAGATTGCGCACAACATTGTTCACCAGATACTCATTGGGTATAATCACCTCGATACCAGTCCGCGTGCGCAGAACGGTGTAACGCGTGGTGATCTGCGTCACCGTACCCGATGTCCTTTCGTCGACAGCCACCAGATTACCCAACCGGATCGAGCGGTCCAGCAAGATGATGAAACCGCTCACGTAATTGCTCGCGATTTTCTGAAGGCCCAGACCGAGGCCAACGGCCAGGGCGCCGCTGAACACCGAAAGCGTCGTCACATCGATACCGACCAGAGACAGACTGCTGAGCAGTGCGATTACCAGGAGAATCGCCTTGGCCAACCTGGCCAGCAACTCGCGCACGTTCGAATCCATCTGCCCGGCGGCCATCAACCGGCTCTCGATCAGGCTGGCGACCCAAAGTGCAAGAAGCAGCGTAACGCATACCGTTACTGCGCCATGCATCAACATCCAGAGATTGATGGACTGACTGCCGACGCCAAAACTCACCGTTTCGAGCAATTCGATTACCGGACCGGAAAACCCGGTGATCTCAAGCGCTACCCATCCCCATATGGAAGATTTAATCACGCGCTCGGTATTGATGAGAAAACCGCCCTGCGGGAAAACATAGCGCAGCACGTAGATCAAAACACTAGCCAGTGCCCATGCAACAAGCAGCGGAACGGCCAGATCAAGCAGACTAAGATTCTCCAACTTCGCAGCTTTAAGCACCTTGCGCAAGACCAGTACGAACACCAACGCGAGTACCGGAAAGACAATCTTCCTCAGGCTTCCAGCTCCGAAGGTTCGCAATGCATTCTGCGCAGGCATACCACTGCCTTGGCGCTCACGCAGCCGCGAAGACAACCAGCGGGAGAACACCAGAATCACGACGATGGCCAGCGCCACCCAGTAGAATTCGGAGAAATGTAAATCGCGCCAGAGTTGCTGGAGCAGTGCGAACATCTGCCTGTCTTTCATTGCCGTTCCATCACGGCCGAATAGAAACCATCGGTGCCATGGCGATGCGGTAGCAGGCGCAATCGCAAGCCTCCTTCATAGTGATCGCAATCGATTTCGATGGCCTGCCTGCGCAGCACCTCCGCCGCAGAAAGCGTGACGAACTCAGGATGCGCGCTGAGAAACGACGACACAACCCCCTCGTTTTCCGCATCGAGCAAACTGCACGTTGCGTAAACGAGACGCCCCCCCTTCTTCACCAAACTGGATGCCGAACGCAGAATCGCCGCCTGCTTGGCTGTCAGCTCGACCACGCTTTCCGGCGTTTGCCGCCATTTCAGATCGGGATTGCGACGCAGCGTCCCGAGTCCGGAACACGGCGCGTCCACCAGTACCCGATCAAGCTTGCCAGCCAGCCGCTTGATCTTGATGTCATTCTCGGATTCAATGCGTACCGGATGCACATTCGACAGTCCAGAACGCGCCAAACGCGGCTTCAACTTGGCCAGACGCTTCTCAGCCACATCAAAGGCGTAAAGCCGGCCTTGAGAGCGCATCATGGCCCCTAGCAAAAGTGTCTTGCCGCCGGCTCCAGCACAGAAATCGGCGACCATCTCGCCGCGTTTCGGCTGCAAGAGAAAGCCGAGCAACTGGCTTCCTTCATCCTGCACCTCGAAGCTGCCGTCGAGAAACAAGGGGTGGCGCGAAAGTGCCGGCTTACCCAGCAAGCGAATGCCAAGCGGCGAATAGCGGCAGGGCTCTGCCGTCAGACCATCGGCATTCAGGCGGGCCAATACGAGTTCGCGATCTGCCTTGAGCAGATTAACGCGCAGATCGAGTGGAGCGGACTGGTTGAGGCCGATGACCAGTGACTCCAATTCCTGAGTGTCGAACTGCGTCTTAAGCGTCTCGTACAACCAATCCGGCAGATCAAGTCGAATCGCCGGTGGCAAATCCTCCAGCCTGAGTGCCTTGGCCTGCGCCAGCCACTTGCCCTCCACTTCGCTCAATACCGCATCCAGCTCTCGCCGGTTCATGCCTTGCACACAGGCCAGCGACGCGAGCAATAGTCGCCGCGAGGTCACGTCATCAAGACAGCGCGCAGATAGCGAACGCTTGCGGCGAAGCACCGAATAAACGCTTTCAGCGACAAAGCCACGATCGGCATGACCCAGTTCGCGATGTTGGCGGAAGTAGCGGGAAACCACCAGATCGGCGGGAAATGGAGAGCGTAACAACTCTGACAGCAGTACCTCGGCATGTTTGAAAAGGGCAGGTGTAAAGCGCATTATTCTGGACTCACTTCAATTTTGATGGCGACCTGCACGAGGCTGTCGCCCTTGCGGTCGACGTGGCGGATTTTAACCGGCAGCATCAGATAGTCATAAGCTAGCCAGAGTTCGGTCGTATTCACACCAGGAGCGCGCAAGTGCAGTGTGCGTAGAACACCAGCCGGCACCTCGATTTCCTCATCGCCCAGCACCTCGAGTTGATAGACACCATATTTTCGGCCCGTCGCTATTGCAATCGAATTGCCGGCCTCGGGGAGCGGCAAGAATCCGAGCTGATAGTTGAACGAAAGCAGATCCTGAGCACCAGGATGAAGAACCTGTTCAACCTGATCGCCGACGTGTACTTTCATGTTCTCCCAATCGAACGAGGCCTTCTCTTTGGTTTCCTTGCCATTGCGCCGAATCGCAAACGTTTCCGGGTGAAACCCTTCGGCCGTCATCAAGCCTCGGCTCTCCATTTCGATGGTATACGATTTGAACAGCCTGACCAGGCCCGTGGTTTCGACTACGGAAAGCAGCCGGTAACGTCCATCGACGATTTCCCAATCCTGCTCTGCTTTCCCGATCTCGAATTTCATGTCGCCGCGATCAACCCGGTAGAGAATTCTTCCGTGTTCCGGCATACGCGACCTGACGACTGACACGGGCTCAGACTCCGGTTCAGCAACGGAGTCCGCTTCAACCGATGGTGCTTCAACCGCTGCCGGCGACACCTCCGGCAGACCTGGCAGCGGCGCGGCACTGTTCGCAGTTTCCACTTTTTGCGGGGGAGGCTTCGCTTTGGCAACCGTATGTTTTTCGCGCTTTACTACAGGCTCGATCTTCGGCTTTGGGGGTGGCATTGGCTTCAGTTCTGCCATCAGTGGCGACGATTCGGGCTCGTAAGACAGGTCAATATCGGGCCCGAACAGAACCACTGCATGTATGCCGAACGAAGCGGCAACGGCGATGAGCAATGCGAAAGGCATGAGCCGCCTACGGTGAAATTCGAGCCAGCGGCGAAATCAGTGCCCCCTCGCTCGCTTGCGGTGCGTCAAACTCGACTCGCCCATCAATCAGACGCAGACGGCCTTCGGCGAACCAGCGCACGGCCAGCGGATAAATCGTGTGCTCCTGAACCAGGACCCGTGCCGCAAGGCTGGCCTCATCATCGCCGTCGAGCACCGGCACTGCCGCCTGTACGACAATCGGGCCATGATCGAGCGCCGTTGTAACGAAATGAACGGTGCAGCCATGCACCCTGACGCCCTCCTCAAGAGCGCGCAGGTGGGTATGCAGACCTGGAAAGGATGGCAGCAACGAAGGATGGATATTGATTAGCCGCCCTTCGTAATGCGTCACAAAGCCATCGCTCAGAATCCGCATGAAACCAGCCAGCACGACAAGATCAGGTGAAAAGGAATCAATCACACCTGCCAGGACTTCATCAAAGGCCTCGCGGCTGGAAAACTGCCGGTGATCGACAACCCGCGTCGAAATACCATGCGCGGCCGCCGTTTCCAGCCCTTTTGCGTCCGGGCGGTTGGAAATTACCGCCGCGACGGTCACCGGCAGCGCACCCGTAGCGGCCGCGCCAAGCAAGGATTCCATGTTGCTGCCCCGGCCGGAGATAAGAATGACGATGGATTTCATCTGATTCACAGCCCGCCGACAGGTAGAAACACCGACGTCGCAATACTTTGCGTAATGCGCGTAATCATCCTGCCGTTCTTGTCAGCGACCACCTTGGAAAGGAAATCCAGCAGGCCGATAACGCGACCGAACTCCCGCTCGAAACTCAGGTTCGGGTTATTCGGATCCAGTTCGTTGGACACCAAAAGGAGTTCGCCAGAGTCGTTCCGGGTCGAAGACATTTTCCAGATGGCGATCTCGATGTTGCGTGCACAATTGTAGAGTTTCTGCTCGTTCAAACTATCGAGCATATAGAAATCATCCTTATGTTCGAATGCGGCGTAGACCATCCCCAGCAGCCCGGCCATTACCGCCAGCACGCGGTCACCTTGATAGCTCGGGCTGAAAGCATAGAGCGCCGCAGCCCCCTCTCGCCGCCCCTCCAATTCGGGGAAATTAAGGCTACCCGCAAACAGGCGATCAATTGCTGCCGCGGCATTGGGCTGACCGGACTTCTTCCACTCCTTCGGGTTGCGTTTGTAGAGTTTCACTGCAATACGGTGCATTCC
>NZ_FLQY01000132.1 GCF_900089945.1 Candidatus Propionivibrio aalborgensis
TTTCTTTCCGCCCGTCGGCACCGAAACGCGTCGCACACGATGTAAACAGGATGACCATGGGGACGAGAAGCAAAGTTACGAAGCGTTTGACCATCCCCAATGATAACGCACCGGCCGCATGCCGGACTTGAGATCAGAACCCATCAGCAGGAGAACTGTTTCAGGCGGCGCCTGTTTTCAGCGCAAAGGTTATCCGGGACCAAACTTCATACGCCTTTTTTTACCAAACCGCGTGCTGAGAAGGTTGGCGCTCACCAATCACATTCGTCTCGCGAGCCAGCATCGCATCCTTTTCG
>NZ_FLQY01000133.1 GCF_900089945.1 Candidatus Propionivibrio aalborgensis
ACATCCCTAAAGTCTACACCAAGCCGGAATCCAGATGCTCGATAACCTGACTCAACGCCTGGCACGCGTCATGAAGACCTTGCGCGGCGAGGCGCGTCTCACCGAAGCAAATATCGCCGATGCCTTGCGAGAAGTTCGTCTCGCCTTGCTTGCGTGACACGGAAAGGAAGAAAGTACTGGTTGTTTCCTGCGACGTTTATCGTCCGGCAGCAATTGATCAGTTGAGGACCGTTGCGGCACAGGCCGGGGTAGACTTTTTCCCTTCATCGCCAGCCGATAAGCCTGTCGATATCGCACGCAACGCAGTCGATTGGGCAAAACGGCACTATCACGACGTGTTGCTTGTCGATACCGCCGGCCGTCTGGCGATCGATGAGTTGATGATGAAGGAAATCGCCGAGCTGCATGCCGCAATCGAACCGATAGAAACGCTGTTCGTCGTTGATGCCATGATGGGCCAGGATGCTATCAATACCGCCAAGGCGTTTAGCGAGGCCTTGCCGCTGACCGGCGTGATCCTCACCAAACTGGATGGGGACGCGCGTGGCGGCGCAGCGCTCTCGGTCCGACATATCACCGGTCGGCCGATCAAGTACGCCGGGGTCGGTGAGAAACTGTCGGGGCTTGAAGCCTTTCACCCCGAGCGTATGGCTTCCCGTATCCTTGGCATGGGCGACGTGCTGTCGTTGATCGAGGATGCGAAGAAAGGGATTGACGAGCAAAAAGCGGTCGAGTTTGCCAAGAAGCTCAAATCGGGCAAGAGCTTTGATCTTGCCGACTTCAAGGAACAGATCGGCCAGATGCGCAAAATGGGTGGGCTTTCGTCGCTGATGGACAAATTGCCGTCACAGTTTGCCCAGGCCGCTAGTCAGATGCCGGCTGGCGGCGAAGAAAAAGCGATTGGCCGAATCGAAGGCATTATCGATTCGATGACACCTGCCGAGCGTAGCAAGCCCGAGTTGTTAAAGGCCTCGCGTAAACGCCGAATCGCTTTGGGAGCCGGCGTTCAGGTGCAGGAAGTCAATCGTTTGCTCAAGCAGTTTGAGCAAACGCAGAAAATGATGAAACAGTTCTCCGGCGGAGGTATGGCCAAGATGATGCGAGGGATGAAGGGAATGTTGCCCGGAATGCGCTAGTTTTCATCTTGTCTCTGGAATAGGCCCACTGATTGTGCCAAGCGCCGCGAACGAGATTCGGGTATTCGGCCTGCCCCAGACTGCCGTTGTAACGACCAAGTGCCCGGTAGAGATCGCCTTGTTCGATGTCCAGGTAGTGGCGGAGGATTGTGCAGCCGTAGCGCAGATTGGTTCGTAAGTGGAACAAGTTGTCGCTGCTGCGGCCGATGACCTTGATCCAGAAGGGCATGACCTGCATGAAGCCCCGAGCGCCAGCGGACGAGACAGCGTATTTCTTGAATCCACTCTCGACCTGGATCAAGCCCAGAACGAGTTGCGGGTCGAGCCCGGCGCGCGTCGCTTCGTAGTGAACGGCACGAAGAAACTCCAGTCGGCTTTCACGATTGGCAATGCGTTTTTCAAGGCGACGAGACATCTCGGTCAGCCAGTCGACGGCGTCCATGGAATCAAGAAATGAGCTTCTTGGCGGGGCTTGGTCAGAAATGGCGCGCGATAGCGCCGCTCGTACACTTTCCGACAGGGGCTCGTATTTTTGCATGCCCGCAAACGCGGTGAAGGGAAGCAAAAGGGCCAGGACTAGGGCGACTCTTCGCATAACCTGGCCTTCAGGTAAGCACCGATTTCAGCGATAGGTACCATTGTCGGCTCCGTATCGGTGCGGCCTTTGTATTCGAGTTTGCCTTCCACCAAGCCGCGATCGCCGACGACGATACGGTGTGGGATGCCAATCAACTCCATCTCCGCGAACAAAACACCGGGACGCTCGTTCCGGTCATCAAGCAGAACATCGACGCCTGCCGCCTTAAGGCTGATGTAGAGTTCGTCCGCAGCCAGCTTTACGGACTGACTCTTGGCGTATCCCATGGGAACGATGCACACCTCGAAGGGTGCGATCGCTGGAGGAAAATGGATGCCGCGATCATCGTGGTTCTGTTCAATGGCCGCGCCAACAATTCGCGTAACACCGATGCCATAACAACCCATCTCCATGGCCTGACTCTGCCCGCTTTCGTCGAGAAAGACGCATTTTAGGGCCTCGGCATATTTTGTTCTTAACTGAAAGATGTGACCAACTTCAATGCCGCGACACAGTTCGAGCTTCCCTTTGCCGTCGGGTGAAGTGTCGCCTGCGACAACGTTTCGCAGGTCGGCGACAGCTAATGGCTCCGGCAGGTCACGACCAAAATTAACGCCGCCAAGATGGAACCCTTCTTCGTTGGCACCGCAAACGAAGTCGCTCATCGTCGCTACGCTTCGATCGGCGAAGACGGGAATGGATTCAATGCCGACCGGGCCAATATATCCTGGCTTGCAGCCCAGAGCCTCGACAATTTCATCGTCGCGCGCAAAACGGAACTCGCCAACGATCTTCTGCGTTTTGACTTCGTTCAAGTCGTGGTCGCCGCGAAGCAGGAGAAGCGCGAACTGGGCGGAGTCAGCATCCGGCGGTTGGCACATGATGGCGATGGCTTTGACCATGGATATCACAGGGATGCTGAGTAAGGCAGCAACATCCTCACATCTTGTCTTGCCCGGTGTAGAAATCTTCTTCATGGTTTGGGACGCTGAACTACGTGGTTCACTCGGTGCGATAGCTTCAGCCAGTTCGACGTTGGCAGCGTAGTCGGAGTCAGGGCAGTAAGCCAGTGCGTCTTCGCCGGAATCGGCCAGCACATGGAATTCATGCGAACCCGTTCCGCCTATCGATCCAGTGTCCGCAGTTACGGCGCGGAATTTCAATCCTAGACGAGTGAAGATACGCGTGTAGGTTTCGAACATGTTGCGGTACTCGCGTTGCAAGTCCTCGAAACTGGCATGGAATGAATAGCCGTCCTTCATCAGGAACTCGCGACCGCGCATAACGCCAAAGCGCGGGCGGATTTCGTCACGGAACTTCATTTGCACCTGGTAGAAATGTAGCGGTAGCTGGCGATAGCTCTTTACTTCCTTGCGCACGACATCGGTAATGACCTCTTCGTGCGTCGGCCCGATGACGAAATCACGCTGATGGCGGTCTTTCAGACGAAGCAGCTCGGGGCCGTACTTTTCCCAGCGCCCCGATTCCTGCCACAACTCGGCCGGTTGTACGGCCGGCATCGAAAGTTCGATGGCGCCTGCAAGATCCATTTCCTGGCGGATGATGCTCTCTATCTTGCGTAGCACGCGAAGGCCAACCGGCATCCAGGTGTAGATGCCGCCAGCCAAGCGTTTGATCAGACCTGAGCGCAACATCAATTTGTGGCTGACGATCTCTGCATCGGAAGGCGCCTCCCGGAGAGTTGAAATAAAGAACTTCGACGTGCGCATGGGAATCAATCATCTGGAAATAAAGTGGAATTTTACAAGACAGATCAGTAGAGCGCGATGCTAATCGCGTTCGTCGGCGGTTTGGGCGTGTCGGGCTTTGGCACGCTTTCCAAGCCCTATTAAATGTGGAAGAATGGGCACGACCGATAAATTTTGCAGGTAAACACAATGCTCGACCGTGAAGGTTACCGCCCTAACGTCGGCATCATCCTATGTAACGCAAGGAACGAAGTCTTTTGGGGTAAACGTATACGCGAACATTCATGGCAGTTTCCACAGGGTGGCATCAAACGGGGTGAAACTCCTGAGCAGGCGATGTACCGGGAACTTTATGAAGAGGTGGGTTTGCTCCCCGAGCATGTCAGCATTCTTGGCCGAACCAAGGATTGGTTGCGTTACGATGTGCCGATACACTGGGTAAAACGTGAATGGCGCGGTAGTTACAGAGGGCAAAAACAGATATGGTTTTTGCTACGTCTGGTAGGGCGTGATAGCGATGTGTCTTTGCGTGCTTGTAGTCATCCCGAGTTTGACGCCTGGCGGTGGAATCACTACTGGGTTTCGCTTGATGGCGTCATCGAATTCAAACGCCGAGTGTATGAACAAGCGTTAAACGAGCTCGCGCGCTTTATCGACGCGGATCACCGTCGGCCGCGACATGAGGCAGTTCGTGATCGTCATGAGACTGGTGGCGATGTGGGGCGAAACGAATGATTTTCTTACTCACACGCGTTTACTTGATCTAGCTGGAGCGGGCGTTGATGCGGTTGCGGAAAACTATTTGGTGGTGTCTGGCTTTGGTGTTGCCATTTTCGCAGCCATCGGCGGATAGCTTCGACGAGGACTACGAAGTTAAATCCTGGGCGGAAATCGAAGTGCAGCTGCCAGCCTTCCCGGAAAAGAGCAACCTTATTCCGTTTCGGGTTGGCGCCATTACCGATTACCAATACCTGATCGACGGCAAATCGCTATCCGTAGGCTCTGACGGTGTGTTGCGTTTTGCTCTCGTGGTGATCAGCCCTTCAGGCGCCCAGAACATCAGTTTTGAAGGTTTGCGTTGCGCTACTGCTGAGCGCAGGTTTTATGCGTCTGGCCGATCAGACAAGACCTGGTCGAAGGCGCGGAGCAATAAGTGGGTCGGGATTCAGGGCGGTAGCAACAATCAGTATGTCGAGCTTTACAAGAACTATTTTTGTTCAGTCGGTGCTCTCGAGATCATGAATGCCGACGATGCTCGCCGGGCCCTGCGCTACGGTGGACAGCCAGCGGCGACGCGCCCTTAGGTTTTTGGTTTGACGTGCTACCCACAGATTGGCTTCCAATATGCTTGATCCCGTGATCATTGGTTTTGACAGGGCTTTGCGCACCCTTTTCGCGACTTCGTCGACTACCCGAAGAGTGCCCGGGGAGGAATGCCCGGAGCCAGCCTTGTCTCTGAATGAAAGGGCTCATGCGGGTGCACTGATGCGCATCAATCATGCCGGGGAAGTTTGCGCGCAGGCTCTTTATCAGGGTCAGGCCATCACCTGCCGCGACCCCGCAATCCGACGGGCCCTCGAAACAGCTGCTTATGAGGAAACCGAACATCTGGCCTGGACCGAACAGCGTATCGATGAATTGGGGGCACGCAAGAGTCTGCTCAACCCCCTGTGGTATCTGGGGGCATTGTCCTTGGGGGTGTTCGCTGGCAAGCTCGGTGACGCGACAAATCTTGGCTTTCTGGCAGCGACCGAACGACAGGTTGAAGCCCACCTCAATCACCATTTGTCCGAATTGCCAGTGGATGACGTCAAGTCCAGAGCGATAGTCCATCAAATGAAACTAGACGAGATATCCCACGCCGAAACGGCCGTCCGCCTCGGCGCGCGCGAACTGCCTCCACAAGTGGTTGCGGTCATGCGACTGGCGGCAGGTCTAATGACACGCACCGCCTACTACGTCTAGTCTTCGACGATCTCGAAATCGTGTGTAATTGCGGCAGTTTTACCAAGCATGATTGAGGCAGAGCAGTATTTCTCGCTCGATAATTCGATCGCGCGTGCAACCGCATTTGGTTTCAGCTGTGTTCCACTGACGCGGAAGTGAAAATGAATTTGTGTGAATACCTTAGGGTCTTCGTCAGCACGTACTGCCTGCACCTTGACTTCACATCCCGAGATTGCGTGACGCCCTTTCTTTAGAATCAATACGACGTCAAATGCCGTGCAGCCTCCTGCGCCGGCAAGCAGCATTTCCATCGGTCGTGGAGCCAGGTTTCTACCACCGGATTCAGGGGCTCCATCCATTGCGATGATGTGATTGCTTCCTGTTTCGGCCAAAAATGACATGCCGTTTCCGGTCCATTTCACATCGCACTCCATACAATCCTCGCCGATCTTGAAAGCGCTCATTCTAGCTGGAAGTGCGCTTCTGCGCCGCGCCCGTGAAATGCTGCGTTGCAACAACAACAGCGCAAAGCTTGTAGAATTATTACGCCCCATAAATTGCTTATTGCGTAACTTGTTATCTATACAAGCCATAACGACATGATAAAAAATGAAAAGTTGTTGTGTTGTTGTGCGTGAACGGTGCCTAATCAGTTCTTGTGACGCAATGCACAATATTGCTTGATCTTTGCGTAAGGGTAGGGTAAGCTTCCAATTGCTCTATTGCAGTGTATGTGGGCAATTCAGCATGTTTCAGATTTGTCTCCTCCTCCACCCTCCTCCTTAGGAGTGGATTTTGCGCGACTCTTTGGAGTCGCGTTTTTTTTGCCGGCAATAGAATCAGCGATTGACAAGATTCGAGAATCTAAAATAGAATGCCCGGCTTTCCGTTATCTGGCATATAAGGACGGCGTTTTAATGAAGACTTTCTCCGCCAAAGCGCATGAAGTGAAGCGCGAGTGGCTCATAGTTGATGCCGCTGACAAGGTGCTTGGCCGCCTCGCGACTGAAATCGCGCGGCGCCTGCGTGGTAAGCACAAACCAGAATTTACCCCTCACGTTGATACCGGTGATTACATCGTGGTGACCAATGTGGAGAAATTGCGTGTCACTGGCAACAAGGCCGAAGACAAGGTGTACTACCGCCATACAGGTTACCCCGGCGGTATCTACGAATCGAGCTTTACGCAGATGCAGAAGCGTTTCCCAGGGCGTGTCCTCGAAAAGGCCGTCAAGGGTATGCTTCCTAAAGGGCCTCTTGGTTACGCCATGTTGAAAAAGATGAAGTGCTACGCGGGGGAGACGCACCCTCACGCTGCTCAGCAGCCGAAAGTTCTGGAACTCTAAGGGATCGAAAATGGCTGAAAATTTCTACTACGGCACTGGCCGTCGCAAGAGTGCCGTGGCGCGCGTTTTCATGAAGCGTGGCACAGGCAACATCGTCGTCAATGGCAAGCCGGTAGACGAGTTCTTTTCTCGTGTTACGGGCCGCATGATCGTTCGTCAGCCGCTCGTTTTGGTTGAACAAACCGCTGGTTTTGACATTCTTGTGAATGTTGCCGGGGGGGGTGAATCTGGCCAGGCGGGCGCTGTACGTCACGGAATTACCCGTGCTCTGATTGAATATGACGCGGAGCTCAAGCCCGTGTTGTCAAAGGCAGGTTTTGTTACCCGCGATGCCCGTGAGGTTGAGCGCAAGAAGGTCGGTCTGCACAAAGCACGTCGCCGCAAGCAGTTTTCCAAGCGTTAAGTTGCGCTGGATTCTCCCGAGTTCAAAACACAATGCCGCCCTCGGGCGGTTTTGTCATTTTGGGGCACGCAGACTATCATTGCACCCCTGTTGAGGAGGAAATGATGGTCAAGGTTGGAATTGTTGGTGGCACCGGGTATACGGGCGTCGAACTGCTGCGCTTGCTTGCGCAGCATCCTGGGGTGGAAATAGTCACAATCACTTCGCGTGGCGATGCGGGGACGTCCGTTTGCAGCATGTTCCCAAGCTTACGCGGTCGGGTTGATTTGGAGTTCGAAGATCCGCTAGCTTCCAATCTGCGGAGTTGTGATCTCGTCTTCTTTGCTACCCCCAATGGCGTAGCCATGCAGCAGGCTCCCGAGTTGCTCGATGCGGGAGTTCGTGTCATTGACCTTGCGGCGGATTTCCGCATTACCGATGTCGCTGAATGGGAAAAGTGGTACGGCATGTTGCACGCCTGCCCGGAGTGGGTCGCAAGTGCTGTCTACGGTTTGCCGGAAGTTAACCGCGTCGCAATTCGTGAAGCGCGTCTGGTTGCGAATCCAGGGTGTTACCCAACCGCGGTTCAGTTGGGTTTCCTGCCGCTAGTTGAGGCCGGCCTGGTTGATCTGGATCATTTGATTGCCGATGCTAAATCTGGCGTGTCGGGGGCTGGACGAAAAGCTGAGGTTTCATCGCTGTTTTCAGAAGCAGCTGACAATTTCAAGGCGTACGGCGTTCCAGGGCATCGCCACTTGCCTGAGATACGGCAGGGTTTGTCACGGATTGCCGGTGTTGGTGTGGGTTTGACCTTCGTGCCGCATTTGATGCCGGTGATACGAGGTATTCATGCGACGCTGTATTCTCGGATCAAGGAAGAAGCTGATTACCAGTCACTTTACGAATTGCGTTATGCGAACGAGCCGTTCGTTGATGTCTTGCCGGCGATGTCTCACCCGGACACACGCTCGGTTCGCGCAGCGAATACTTGCCGTATCGCCATTCACAGGCCGCAGGGTGGGGATACGATGGTCGTGCTTTCGGTTATCGATAATCTTGTCAAGGGAGCGGCTGGTCAGGCCGTACAGAACATGAATATCATGTTTGGCTTGGGGGAAACTGACGGACTATGGCAACTTCCGGTGCTTCCATAAAACTCAAACGATTGCGCCAACGATTCGGGATTAATGCTCCGAAGCTGGCGATCAGAACGCATGTAGCCTGGTATTGGCGCGCATTGGCAATAATTGTGATGCTGTCAGTTTCATTGGCACTTGCGATTTGGATATACGATGCAGGTAGGCGCATCGCCGGATATCAAAGCAATGAGTCGGAACAGGAAATTCAATCGCTCAGGAATCGTGTTACGGAGCTCGATGCCGAGTTGAACAAGTTGCGCACACTTGCTGGTTCGGGTGAAAGCAGTCTGATGATTGAGCGTGCCACACTGGACCAATTGTCACGCCAGGCAAAGACGCTCGAACTGGAGAACGCAGCACTGAAAGAGGACCTTGCGTTCTTCGAGGGCCTGATGCCATCTTCCGTGGCTGGCGAGGAAGTGGGAGTCCGGATTGACAAACTGCGGGTCGAGCCAACTGGAGTCTTGGGCGAATATCGCTATCGTATGCTGGTGATTAATAACGGCGTTCGTCAAGCCAAAGAACTCAAGGGCTCGCTACAGTTTCTGGTCAAAACGCAACAAGGGGGCAAAGATGTTATGATCACCTTGCCTTCCGGGAAGGAGCCAGAGCGCGAGAATTATCGTTTCGAACTAAAACACTTCCATCGGCTCGAAGGTGTTTTCTCGGTACCCTCTGGTGCTGTTGTAGAAGAGGTCGAGGCGCGCTTGCTATTGGATGGCGTCGTGCGCGTACGGCAGTCTGTGACTCTTTAGACGGAGAATTCATGTTCGGCACAAAAAAGGGTAGCACAGCGCAGGGCAGCATTGACAGCCTGATCGGCGTTGGTACACGCATCGACGGGGACGTAGTGTTTTCGGGAGGGTTGCGTGTCGATGGTCAGGTTCACGGGAGCATCAGTAGTGAAAACGGTGAGCAAGGAACAGTGGTCATCAGCGAAAAGGCGAGTGTGGAAGGCGCGATATCAGTTGGTCATGTGGTGATCAACGGTACCGTGGTGGGTCCCGTATTTGCTGGTGAATCCCTGGAACTCTTGCCTGCTGCGCGTGTCACAGGGGATGTAGAGTATCACCAGATCGAAATGCAGCAAGGTGCTGTGATCCAGGGGCGTCTTGTACATAAGACGAGTGCCAAGCCTGTCGATTTGAAGCTGGCTACCGGTAAATGAGGTGCTTCCTGCAGTTTTTTTTGCGAGAGTTTGGAGAGATAATCAATGAATACAGCTACGGATATGCCGTTGCCGTTTGTTTTTACGGACAGCGCGGCCAGCAAGGTCAAGGCTCTGATTGATGAGGAAGGGAACCCGGAACTGAAACTTCGCGTGTTCGTGACGGGTGGTGGCTGCTCTGGATTCCAGTATGGCTTTACGTTTGATGAGCTTGCCAACGAGGACGACACGTCATTGGTGAAGGACGGGGTGACCCTACTGGTTGACCCAATGAGTTACCAGTATCTTGTCGGTGCCGAAATTGACTATACCGAAGGGCTTGAAGGTTCGCAGTTCGTGATCAAGAACCCGAATGCATCCTCGACCTGTGGGTGCGGCTCCTCCTTCACTGCTTGACACCCGAAGTCAAGAAGGGAATGAAAGAAAGCGACTCTAGTCGCTTTCTTTCATTCGACTAGGGCCAAATTGATCTGATTCACCAGCTCCAGCTTCGCCCGCAATGGTCCGGTCGTGGCCTTGAAGTGGGCAATTTGCGACGTTTCAAGTGGAATCGCCACAGGAAGCTTTATCGCCAGTGGGTTGACCTGGTTGGAGTGGACGCGGAACTCATAGTGTAGATGCGGCCCGGTAGCCAACCCTGTTTGCCCAACGTAGCCAATGGTGTCGCCTTGGTGGACTCGGGCACCCTTCCGAACTCCGGTGGCAAACCCATTCAAATGACCATAGGCCGTCGAATAAGTGCCTTGATGTTTTAGGATAACCAGGTTGCCGTAGCCGCCTTGCTGACCTGCGAACTGAACCGTTCCATCCGCAACTGAACGTACCCGGGTACCCTTTGGTGCTCCATAATCAACGCCTTTGTGGGCTCGCCAGGTTTTCAGGACCGGGTGAAAGCGGGCGTTGGTAAACCCTGATGTGACGCGGGAAAACTCAAGCGGAGAGCGCAGAAAAGCCTTGCGCAGAGTCTTTCCATCCGCAGTGTAGTAAGCTTCTTTGCCATCCTCTGCCTGGAACCAGAAGGCGTTATACGTCTTCTGATCGTTAATGAATTCGGCGGCTAGGATGCGACCGCTACGAACCGGTTGTCCGCGGTGAGTGAATGTTTCGTACACGAGCGAAAACTTGTCACCCTTGCGCAGGTCGCGATAGAAATCAATATCACCAGCGAAAATTTCAGCCAACTGGATCGCAATCGCGTCGGGAATATCAAGTGCGTCGGTGGCGCCGAACAGGGAGCTGCTTATCTCGCCGGATTTGATGACAGTGCGTGGCTCAAGCTGCAAAGACTCTTGGCTGGCCACAAAGCCATCGCCGCGCCTTTCGACGACCGCCATCGCATCTTTGCTGTTAAGGGGAAAATAGAGCGCTATCAGCTTGCCGTGTTCCCCGGTTTTTGCCGTGACAACTTTGCCAGGACGAAGTTGGCGGGCAATGACCTGAGCTTGCTCATTCTGTCGAATGAAATCCAAGGCTTCTTGATCCGAGATACCAAGACGGGCTATCAGACTATAAAAAGTATCGGAACGCTGAACGAATTCTTCGCGCAGGAACGTTGGGTTTTCGGCGTCAACCACGTTCATTGCAGGTAGGGACAGTTGCTCAAGGACAGTCCGAAGTTGAACGCGGTTTGCATCTTCAGAGGGAGCAAGGGCAAACGCGGTCACCATTGCCAGTAACGCAGCGCTACCAAGGCTTGCCGCCAACCAGCGGTGACGCAGCAATCGTTCGATCGCTGGATGGGAATGCGCTAGAATCCTGCTCTTTGAACTATTCATGGACGGCCACCGAGTATAAGTCTCGCGGCAGTCTAACAAAAAAATAACTCCGCATGAACCCTTGGGGAGTAAATGATAGAGGCTTTGAATGCTCAGTGTTGAAGATAGTCTTGCTCTGCTCAAGCGTGGGGTCGATGAGTTACTGATAGAAGCTGATTTGACCGAAAGGTTGAAAAGCGGCCGGCCACTTCGAATCAAGGCGGGCTTTGACCCGACCGCTCCCGATCTTCACTTGGGGCATACCGTACTGATAAACAAGCTGAAGCATTTTCAGGATCTTGGACATCATGTGATGTTTTTGATCGGGGATTTCACCGGAATGATTGGCGATCCTACCGGAAAGAATGCAACACGTCCGCCGCTCTCGCGCGAGCAAATCCTTGTCAATGCCAAAACTTATCAGGAGCAGATATTCAAGATTCTTGATCCGCAGAAGACGGAGATTTGCTTTAATTCAACCTGGTTTGAGCCGATGGGTGCTGCCGGCATGATCAAGCTCGCGGCACTGCATACTGTCGCGCGCATGCTGGAGAGGGATGATTTCTCCAAGCGTTATCGTGGAGGCCAGCCCATTGCGATTCATGAATTTCTGTATCCGCTGTGCCAAGGCTATGACTCAGTGGCCATGAAGGCCGACGTCGAACTTGGCGGGACGGACCAGAAATTCAACCTGCTGGTTGGGCGTGAGTTGCAGAAGCACTACGGGCAGTTGCCGCAGTGTGTGCTGATGATGCCGCTGCTGGAGGGATTGGACGGCGTGAACAAAATGTCGAAGTCCCTGGGCAATTACATTGGGATTGCCGAATCGCCGACAGAGATATTTGGCAAAGTGATGTCGGTCTCGGATGAACTGATGTGGCGCTACTTTGAGCTGCTCTCCTTCGAGCCGATCGGAAAGATTGCGGCGATGCGTTTGAGCGTCGAGGAAGGCGCAAACCCACGCGATATCAAATTCGAACTGGCTAAGGAACTTGTCAACCGTTTCCATGGTGGTTCCAGAGCGGGCGACGATGCGATGCGTGAGTTCATTGCCCGGTTTCAACGAAGTGAGATTCCCGACAACATGCCCGAGGTGGCTGTAGCTGCAGGATCCATGGCGGCCATTTTGAAGCAGGCGGGACTGGTTTCGAGCACTTCCGAAGCACTACGCATGATCGATGGTGGCGGTGTGCGGGTCGACGGGGAAAAAGTCGGCGATCGGAATGCCCGCTTGAGCGTCGGAACGTGTGTCGTATTGCAGGTCGGCAAACGAAAATTTGCGCGCGTGGTTGTTGGCTGACATAAAGAAAGACAAGAGATCAACACGTTAGAGATGCATTGCAAAAGAGTTGCAAATTTATTGTGAAAAGATGTTGACGCTCACCGTTTGGCCTGTACAATACGCCCCTTCGCTGCTGACGCAGTGCTGCAAACATGCTAACCATTTGATTTGCAAGCTCTTTAACAATTAGACAATCGATAGGTGTGGGTTTTTGGTCTGGTTAATTATGTTTTTACATAACGCGACGAGATGAAGTAACTCGCACGATGAAGTAAAAGACTGTGGTTCTGGGTGAAAC
>NZ_FLQY01000134.1 GCF_900089945.1 Candidatus Propionivibrio aalborgensis
GATTCCATTGCCCAGTCGCTGGCCTTTCTGAAGATTCAGGTGAAACTGATGCGCGATGCCGTTGGGTCGGGCGATTCTGCCGAAATCCAGGGCGTACTCGATGAGATTTCCACCGGCGTGAACGAAAGCTATGGCGATGTGCGAGAGTTGCTGATGCACTTCCGCACACGCACAAACGCCGAAGACATCGAACCCGCACTGATCACCACCCTACGCAAGTTCGAACTCCAGAGCGGGATAAAAGCATTGCTTACTCTTCAGGGGCACGGCATGCCCCTGGCGCCGGACATGCAGATTCAGGTGCTGCATATTCTCAAGGAAGCGTTATCGAATGTTCGAAAGCACGCCAAAGCCTCTCAAGTCGGCCTCAACGTACAGCAACGCCCGGTCTGGCGTTTTGAAGTGCGTGATGATGGCATCGGTTTCAACGTCAACGACGATCAGCTCGACGAATCGCATGTGGGCTTGCGCATCATGAATGAACGAGCCCAGATTCTTGGTGCCGATCTGGAGGTTCGATCCACCCCGGGTCATGGCAGTTCCATCATTCTGACGTTGCCACCGGCAAGCGCCAGATCGTCAGAGGCCTCGGAAACCAAAGGAGTTGCAGCATGAACATTGAATCCACTCCGTCCGATTTGCCACCCATTCGCCTGCTGGTCGTCGACGACCATACACTCTTTCGCCGCGGCCTGACCGCGCTTCTTGCGCGCGACCCTCAGTTGAAAGTCGTCGGCGATGCAGCAGACGCCGACGAAGCCCTGCGCAAGGCACGGGAACTTCAGCCCGATATCATTCTGCTGGACAATCACATGCCGGGCGTTAGCGGCGTCGATGCCTTGCCAGGACTATCGGACGTGGCACCCGCCGCCCGCATACTGATACTGACTGTCAGTGAAGATGAAGATGACCTCGCCGCCGCCTTGTGCGGTGGCGCGGTCGGCTACTTGCTGAAAACCACCGAAGGCGATGCCTTGACCGCAGCAATCAAAAGTGCCATGCAGGGCGACAGCGTCATTGCACCGGAAATGATGGGCAAGCTGGTGGCGGCCTACCGGGGAATTGCCTCGGGCGGGAGTTCGAATGCCGCTTCCGGATCAGCGAAATCTGAAGTCACTGGGACTGGAACGGCACAGACGAGTGCAGCACTTGACAGCCTGTCCCCGCGAGAACTCGATGTCTTGCGGGGTATCGCACGTGGCGCCAGCAACAAGGAAATAGCGCGCGAATTCGACATTGCCGAAACTACCGTCAAGATTCACGTCCAGCACGTTCTGCGCAAACTTGACGTCAGTTCGCGTGTTCATGCCGCGGTTATCGCATCCGAGAGCGGTCTGCTTTGATCCAAATCAAGTAACTGCGCCATCAAACCGGGCCTAGTTCTTCAGAACTAGGCGAGCCGCGCGGAAACTAGTTCCATATACCCGTCAGGATGCGTCTACAGGAGGATTCTCCTTCGGGCTTGCCACCTCTAAATTAACGTTAGGTTAACAAAGGGGTTTGGCATGACTAAGAAGGGGCAAGCACTCTCGATTCTGATGGTCAGCACACTTGCATTCACGGTGTGCTTCATGGTCTGGATGATGTTCGGCGTGATCGGCATCCCGATCAAAAAGACTCTTGGTCTCAGCGCGACCGAATTCGGACTGCTGACGGCCATGCCGGTGCTCAGCGGTTCGCTGATCCGCGTGCCACTGGGCATCTGGACGGACAGGTACGGCGGCCGCATCGTGATGACCGTTCTCATGGCCGTCACCGTGCCGGCGATCTGGCTGATGGCCTACGCCACACAGTTTTGGCATTACCTGGTCATCGGTCTGGTGCTGGGTCTGGCTGGCGGTTCGTTCTCGGTCGGCACGCCCTATGTGGCACGCTGGTTCCCGAAGAATCAGCAAGGCTTTGCCATGGGCATTTACGGCGCGGGCAACTCGGGAGCCGCCGTCAACAAATTCCTTGCGCCGGCTCTGGTTGTTGCCTTCGGGTGGACCATGGTACCGCTGGTCTATGCCGCAATCATGGCCGCGACGGTCGTTCTCTTCTGGTTTTTCAGCTATAGCGATCCGGCACACCTCGTGACGCAGAATACGTCCTTCCGGGAACAGCTCAAGGTTCTGAAAGATCCCAAGGTTCTGAAGTACTGCCAGTTCTACAGCATCGTCTTTGGCGGCTATGTCGCCCTGGCCTTGTGGATGGTGCAGTACTACGTCGGCGAATTCGGGCTGGATATCCGGACTGCCGCCCTGTTGGCCGCCTGTTTCTCGTTGCCGGGCGGAGTATTGCGCGCCGTCGGCGGCTGGATGTCGGACAAGTGGGGTGCGCACAGCGTGACCTGGTGGGTGATGTGGGTGAGCTGGATTTGCCTGTTCCTCTTGAGCTACCCGCAAACGGACCTGACCATAATGACGACCTCGGGACCCGTGTCTTTCCACATCGGGCTGAACGTCTATCTGTTCACGATCCTGTTGTTCCTCCTGGGCATCTGCTTCGCCTTCGGCAAGGCCAGTGTCTTCAAGTACATCAGCGACGAGTATCCCCACAACATCGGCACGGTCAGCGGCGTCGTCGGTCTGGCCGGTGGCCTCGGCGGTTTCGTGCTGCCGATCATGTTCGGCGGGTTGATGGATCTGACCGGAATCCGTTCCAGCGCTTTCATGCTGATGTACGGCGTCGTCTGGGTGTCGCTGATCTGGATCTACTGGACCGAGAACCGTCACCAGGAATCCGCTGACCACAAGGCCGCTGCAGCCGGCGCGCACAACTAATTTTGCCCTCAAGAAAGCACATCATGACAAACAAATCGCATACCGGAGCTGACATCGCCGATTGGCGCCCGGAAGACAACGACTTCTGGGAGTCAACCGGAAAGCGCATCGCCTACCGCAACTTGTGGATTTCGATTCCGGCCCTGCTTTGCGGCTTCGCCGTCTGGGGCATGTGGGGCATCATCACCGTGCAGATGCTCAATCTGGGCTTTCCCTTTTCCCAGGCCGAATTGTTCACGCTGACAGCGATCGCCGGCATCGCCGGCGCCACGATGCGCATCCCGGCATCGTTCCTGATTCGTCTGGCCGGCGGGCGCAATACCATCTTTCTGACGACGGCGATGCTGCTGGCGCCGGCGATCGGCACCGGTATCGTGCTTCAGCACAAGGACTGGCCGCTGTGGGCCTTCCAGCTGATGGCGCTCTGGTCGGGTGTGGGCGGCGGCAACTTCGCGTCGTCGATGTCCAACATCAGCACATTCTTCCCGAAGCGCTTGCAAGGTACCGGGCTGGGTTTGAATGCCGGCCTGGGCAACTTTGGCGTGACGACGATGCAGGTAGTAATTCCGCTGGTAATGACGATGGGTCTCCTGGGCAGCTTTGGCGGCGAGCCGATGACACTGGTCAAGGATAGCGGCTGGATCTTCGGCAAGATTCCCGCCGGCACGTCGACCTGGATCCAGAACGCCGGCTTCGCCTGGGTGCTGTCGCTGGTTCCGCTATCGATCCTGTGCTGGTTCGGGATGAACAACCTGAAGACGATATCGCCAGCCACCGGCAACCCCATCGTGGCTTTCGCCAAGATCACCTACCTTTACACGCTGGCCTTCGTACCCTCGATCTTGATGCTGTACCTTTATCTGCCACCGCCCACCGGGCTGGGCCTGCTCAACATGTGGGTGGCCATTCCGCTGGATATCGTTCTCGCTCTGCTGGTGATGAAGATTGCCGCCTTCGGTCCGATGAAGGAGGGCGTGGCCAAGCAGTTCGCGATCTTCGGCAACAAGCATACGTGGTCGATGACTATCCTTTACATCGTCACCTTCGGCTCGTTTATCGGCTTCTCGATGGCGCTGCCACTGTCGATGAAGGTGATTTTCGGTGTCAGCCATGTGCCCGACGCCGCCGGCGTGATGCAGCACACGGCAAGCAACCCGAACGCACCAGCGGTGCTGGCCTTTGCCTGGATCGGCCCCTTCGTCGGCGCACTGATCCGCCCTGTGGGCGGCTGGGTCTCCGACAAGGTCGGCGGCTCGATCGTCACGCAATGGGTCTCGGCGGCGATGGTGCTGGCCTCGGTGGCGGTGGGCTACGTGATGATGCAGGCCTACCAGTCGGCGACACCCGAGCAGTACTTCCTGCCGTTCATGCTGCTGTTCATCGTGCTGTTCGCGGCCAGCGGCATCGGCAACGGTTCGACCTTCCGCACCATCGGCGTCATCTTCGACCGGCAGCAAGCCGGCCCGGTGCTGGGCTGGACGTCGGCAGTCGCCGCCTATGGTGCCTTCATCGCGCCGGTGGTCATCGGCCAGCAAATCAAGGCCGGCACGCCGCAGGCGGCGATGTACGGTTTTGCGGTGTTCTATGCATTGTGCCTGCTGCTCAACTGGTGGTTTTACCTGCGTGCAAACGCTGAAATCAAGAACCCCTGAACCTGTTTGATCGATTACCCGGAGAACCCTCATGAGCCACTTTCTCGATCGACTCAGCTATTTTTCGCAGCCCAAAGAGCCGTTTTCCGGTGACCACGGCGTCATCAACGGTGAAGACCGAACCTGGGAAGACGCCTACCGCGACCGCTGGGCACACGACAAGATCGTTCGTTCCACGCACGGAGTGAACTGCACCGGTTCCTGCTCGTGGAAGATCTACGTCAAGGGCGGTATCGTCACCTGGGAAACCCAGCAAACCGATTACCCGCGCACCCGCTGGGACATGCCCAATCACGAACCTCGCGGCTGCGCACGCGGCGCCAGTTACAGCTGGTACCTGTACAGCGCGAACCGCGTCAAATACCCGCTGATCCGCGGCCGCCTGCTCAAGCTCTGGCGCGAAGCCCGTCTGTCGCATGAACCGGTCGATGCCTGGGCTTCGATCATGCAGGCTGACGAGAAACGTCGGGAATACCAGAGCGTGCGTGGCCAGGGCGGCTTTGTGCGCGCCAATTGGGACGAAGTGAACGAAATCATCGCCGCGGCCAACGTGCATACGATCAAGAAGCATGGCCCGGACCGCGTCATCGGCTTCTCGCCGATTCCGGCCATGTCGATGGTTTCCTATGCTGCCGGTAGCCGCTACCTGAGTCTGATCGGCGGCGTCTGCATGAGCTTTTACGACTGGTACTGCGACCTGCCACCGGCCAGCCCGCAAATCTGGGGCGAGCAGACGGACGTGCCCGAATCGGCCGACTGGTACAACTCGAACTACATCATCGCCTGGGGCTCCAACGTGCCGCAGACGCGCACGCCGGACGCCCACTTCTTCACCGAAGTGCGTTACAAGGGCACCAAGACGGTTGCCGTTACCCCGGACTACTCGGAAGTTGCCAAACTTTCCGACATCTGGATGAAGCCCAAGCAGGGCACCGACGCCGCCGTGGCGATGGCCATGGGCCACGTCATCCTGAAGGAGTTCTACTTCCCCGACGGCGGCAAGCCGCGTAGCGAATACTTCGACAACTACGTCCGCCGTTACACTGACATGCCGATGCTGGTAATGCTCAAGGAGCATAAGTTACCGAATGGCGAAACCGTGATGGTGCCGGACCGCTACGTGCGCGCCTCCGATTTCGACGGCGCATTCGGTGCAAGCAACAACCCCGAATGGAAGACTGTGGCACTGGACGAGTCGGGCGAAGTCGTGCTGCCAAACGGCGCGATCGGTTTCCGCTGGGGGCCGGATGGCCGCGCCGACGCGGGTCAGTGGAACCTCCAAGCCAAAGAGGCCAGCAAGGGTTCCGATGTCAAACTGAAGCTCTCGGTGATGGAAGGCAAGAATCCAAGCACGGATACAGCCAAGGTGGGTTTCCCCTACTTCGGCGGCATCGAAAGCGAGCATTTCCCAAACAACGCCAGCGGCGCAGCAAGCAACAATGTCCTGGTACGCACGGTGCCGGTGCAAAGCGTCTCGTTGGGCAAGACCGGTGGCAAGGTGCTGGTAGCCACCGTGTTCGATCTGCAAGTGGCGAACTATGGCGTGGCCCGCGGCCTGCCGGGTGAACTGGCGGCCAAGGACTTCGACGATGACACGCCGTATACGCCGGCCTGGCAGGAACGCATCACCGGTACGCCACGCGAGCAGCTCATTACGGTGGCCCGTCAGTTTGCAGACAATGCCGACAAAACCAAGGGCCGTTCGATGGTCATCATCGGCGCGGCGATGAATCATTGGTATCACAGCGACATGAACTACCGCGGCGTCATCAACATGCTGATGATGTGCGGCTGCATC
>NZ_FLQY01000135.1 GCF_900089945.1 Candidatus Propionivibrio aalborgensis
GCATGATTAGCCAGGCCGAGCTTTACGGGGTTTCCGATTCTCTTCCGCTCGCCTGATCGGCGCTTGCGCCCTTGCTGTTGAGTTCAGATGTCATGGGCGTCGCCGTTTCCATCAAGCAAATCGGGCAGGCGTTGACGTCGAACTGCGCCAGGGGCTGTGGCAGTTCGTGCAGCGACTCAATCGCGAAGGGCATACGGTCATTTTGACCACACATTATCTTGAAGAGGCCGAGGCGTTGTGTGGGCGCATTGCCATGCTCAAGCAGGGGCGAGTCGTTGCACTTGATTCGACGAGCAACTTGCTCGCGCGCTACGCGGGGCACACCCTGAAGCTGCGTCTGAGCCGTTGCGATGGGCTGCCGGAAGACCTGCGCGCGCGGTCAACAGCCGATCAAGAACACCACGTCTTTCGGCTGGCTGGCTTTGACGAAATCGAGCTCTTGCTGGGGCGTATTCGCGAAGCGGGTTGCACGATTGAAGATCTGCGCCTGACACAGACGGACCTGGAAGACGTCTTTGTCGGCGTAATGCGGGGAACCGATGCCGGGCGGGAGTTCTGACGCAATGACCGGTTTCCAGACCCTGCTCTACAAGGAAGTGCTGCGTTTCTGGAAGGTGAGCTTCCAGACAGTTGCCGCGCCCGTCCTGACGGCGCTGCTTTACCTGCTGATCTTCTCTCATGTTCTGGATGCACACCTGCTGGTCAATGGCGTGCGCTACGCCGCCTTTCTTATTCCCGGGCTGGTCATGATGTCGATTCTGCAGAATGCCTTTGCCAACAGCTCTTCAAGCCTGATCCAGTCCAAGGTTACTGGCAGTATCGTGTTCGTGCTTCTGCCGCCTATTTCCTATGTCGAATTCTTTTTCGCGTATGTTGTTGCCGCCATGTTGCGTGGTCTGATGGTAGGGATTGGAGTGCTTCTGGTGACGGGATGGTTCGCATCGCTGAGTTTCGTGGCGCCCATCTGGATTCTGGCCTTCGCCCTGATCGGCGGCGGTATCATGGGGTCGCTGGGCATGATCGCGGGCATCTGGGCTGATAAGTTTGACCAGCTTGCCGGTTTTCAGAATTTTCTGATCCTGCCTTTGACCATGCTTTCCGGCGTTTTCTATTCGATCCATTCTCTACCCTTGTTCTGGCAGCAGGTTTCGCATTTCAATCCGGTGTTCTACATGATCGACGGTTTTCGTTTCGGTTTCTTTGGTGTTTCCGACGTGTCGCCCGAAATGAGTCTGTTGGTTGTTACCGGGAGTTTTATTGTCGTTGCACTGATCACGCTGGGCCTGTTGCGCAGCGGCTACAAGTTGAGGAATTGAACCATGATGCACTCCGAACAAATCAAGAAAATCATCGCCGAAGGCTTGCCCTGCGAGCTGCTGAACATCGAGGGCGACGGCGACCACTTCGAGGCGCTCATCGTCAGTGCAGAATTCATCGGCAAGAGCCGGGTGCAGCGTCAGCAATTGGTCAATGCTCTGCTGCGTTCGCATTTTGATAGTGGCAAGCTGCATGCTCTTTCGATGAAGACCGTGACACCGGAAGAGTGGAGCGCGCTGCGTGGATAAATTGCTGATTCAGGGTGGTTCACCCTTGCACGGAGAGGTATCAATTTCCGGCGCCAAGAATGCTGCGCTGCCGATACTCTGCGCCAGCCTGCTTTCCGCAGAGCCCCTGCATGTAACCAACTTGCCGCATCTCAACGATGTATCGACCATGTTGCGCCTGATCGGGCAGATGGGCGTCGAGGTGACGATGGATGGGAGCGATGGCCTAATTTTGAATAGTCATGACCTGAACAATCCGGCCGCACCGTACGACATGGTCAAAACCATGCGTGCCTCGATTCTCGTCCTCGGTCCCTTGCTGGCGCGCTGTGGCGAGGCCAAGGTCTCGCTGCCCGGAGGTTGCGCCATAGGTGCGCGGCCGGTCGATCAGCACATCAAGGGCCTGCAGGCCATGGGTGCCGAAATCCGCGTCGAGAACGGCTACGTCATCGCCCAGGCCAGCCGCCTGAAGGGCGCGCGCATCGTGACCGATATGGTGACGGTGACCGGCACCGAAAACCTGATGATGGCGGCCGTATTGGCTGAAGGTGAAACAATTATCGAGAACGCCGCGCGCGAACCCGAGGTGCTCGATCTGGCCAATTGCCTGACCTCAATGGGCGCTCACATATCAGGTGCTGGAACCGATAGCATCAAGATTCGAGGTGTCGAACGCCTGCACGGCGCGTCGCATGCAGTCATGCCCGACCGCATCGAGACCGGCACCTATCTTTGTGCCGCCGCAGCGACCCGTGGTGCCGTCCGCCTGACCAACACTTCGGCCGACTACCTGGACTCGGTGGTGCAGAAGCTGCGTGAAGCCGGCTGCGACGTTTTGGCCGAGCCTGATGGGATTGTGCTCAAGGCACCTCAACGGCTTAAGGCCGTTAACGTTCGCACGGAGCCTTACCCGGCCTTCCCAACCGACATGCAGGCGCAGTTCATGGCCATAAACTGCGTGGCCGAAGGCTCGGCGGTGATCCGCGAAACGATTTTCGAGAACCGATTCATGCACGCCGTCGAACTGATCCGGCTTGGCGCCGACATCAAGATCGACGCCAACAACGCCCTGGTCACCGGCGTACAGCATCTCAATGGTGCAACCGTGATGGCAACCGACCTGCGTGCGTCAGCCAGTCTGGTCATCGCCGGGCTGGTTGCGCAAGGCGAAACGTTGATCGAGCGGATCTACCATCTGGACCGGGGCTATGAGCGGATCGAAGAAAAACTGACCAGGCTGGGCGCCAGCGTCAGGCGGGTGCGGTGAAAAAGCGATCTGCTTTTGCGCGCCAGCCCAACCCGCAAGTTGCGCACCCGACGTCAAGCTTGGTTGGTCAGATAATCCTTGTAAGCCCGGGTTAAGCCTTCCTCAAACTGGGTGCTTGCTTGCCATCCTGCTTGGGATAATCGCGAAACATCCAGCAATTTGCGCGGTGTCCCATCGGGCTTTCTGGTATCGAATACAATCTTGCCATTATAACCAACCACATGCCTGACGGTTTCAGCCAGATATTTGATCGTCACATCCCTCCCGACACCGATATTGACCAAAGGCGGTTCAAATTTCCCGGTTTTGGAATCGTCACTTCCGAGTAGGCTGACATACTGCTTGTCCGGCAGGCCCATGATGAATACGCATGCATCTGCCATGTCTTCGCTGAAGAGAAACTCGCGCTTGGGGGTGCCGGTGCCCCAGACGACAACCTCTTTTTCATTTCGCTGCTTTGCTTCGTGAAACTTTCGGATCAATGCCGGGATGACGTGACTGTTGCTCAGGTCGTAGTTGTCGCCCAGGCCATAGAGGTTACTCGGCATTACAGCAAGATATTGGGTTCCATATTGCCGGTTGTAGCTCCAGCACATTTCAATGCCGGCGATCTTGGCTAGGGCATACGGACGGTTGGTCGGCTCAAGTGAGCCGGTGAGCAGGCAGTCTTCCTTAATTGGCTGTGGAGCCAGCTTGGGGTAGATGCAACTGGAACCGAGAAACAACAAACGTCTAACGTTGTTCTTGTAGGCCGCATGGATGATATTGGTCTGTATTGCCAAGTTATCTCGAATGAATTCGGCTGGATAGGTGCTATTGGCGACAATGCCGCCGACCCTGGCAGCAGCCAGAAAAACATAGGCTGGCTTTTCTTCGGCAAAAAATATTTCAGTAGCGGTCTGGTTAGTCAGGTCAAGTTCGTCGTGGGTTCGTGTCAGTACGTTGGAAGAACCTTCAGCCCTAAGTGCGCGCACAACCGCCGAACCAACAAGCCCACTGTGGCCGGCGACATATATTCTTTCGGACGTGTTCATTTCAACGCTACTCGTTGAAGCTATAAGCGGTATAGCCATGTGTCTTGACGAGTTCGTCTCGCTCAGCGCTCTTGAGGTCTTCGCGAACCATTTCCACTACCAATTCACTGAAGCTGGTTTTTGGAGTCCAGCCCAGTTTTTCTTTGGCCTTTGTTGGGTCTCCAAGAAGAGTCTCGACCTCGGTGGGTCTGAAGTAATCGGGATCAACCCTGACAATGACCTTGCCTTTTTGGTCGGTGCCGGTCTCACCAACTCCACTGCCTTGCCACCGCATCTGAATCCCCAGTTCGTTGGCGGCAGCGTTCACAAAATCACGAACGCTGTAGTGTGTACCGGTGGCAATAACAAAATCCTCCGGTTGTGTTTGCTGGAGCATAAGCCACTGCATCTCCACGTAGTCCTTCGCGTGCCCCCAGTCACGCAGTGCATCCAGGTTGCCGAGATAGAGGCAGTCCTGCAGATTGAGCTTGATGCGTGCCAGAGCTCGCGTAATCTTTCGGGTCACAAAAGTCTCACCGCGCAACGGGGATTCATGGTTGAAAAGAATGCCATTGCAAGCATACAGTCCATAGGCTTCCCGGTAGTTGACGGTAATCCAGTAAGCATACAGCTTAGCAACCGCGTAAGGGCTGCGCGGGTAGAATGGGGTGCTCTCCTTCTGAGGGGATTCCTGTACAAGACCATAGAGTTCGGAAGTGCTTGCTTGATAGAATCGCGTTTTCTTTTCGAGGCCAAGAATGCGAATGGCTTCGAGGATCCGTAGTGTGCCAATTCCATCGGCGTTAGCAGTGTATTCGGGGGTCTCGAAGCTCACTGCCACGTGGCTCATGGCAGCGAGGTTGTATATCTCGTCGGGCTGTACCAACTGAATGATACGGATCAGGTTGCTGGAGTCAGTGAGGTCGCCGTAATGCAATACGAAATTTCGGTGCGAGGCGTGCGGGTCTTGATATAGGTGATCAATACGATCCGTGTTAAAGAGCGAAGCACGTCGTTTGATGCCATGCACAACGTAGCCTTTGTTGAGAAGGAACTCGGCGAGATAGGCGCCGTCCTGGCCTGTTATACCGGTGATGAGTGCAATTTTACTCATATTGTCTCCTCGTAAGCGCGTCAATAGAACGTAGCGCGGATAGATTTTTCTTGCGAATTTAGCTCATAAAGAGATGGCCACGCCGAGTTGGACAGGATTTCGGCTTTTTTTAAGTGATATTTCTACCGAGGTTTAAGCCGCCGCGGCGAGCGGCGGCTTGCTGAGGTTGAAGTAGGCCGTATCGGGTGTCATTCCGTCAAGGGTTGAATGCGGGCGACGGCGGTTGTAAAACTCGAAATACCGGTTCAGAGCCTGTCGTGCAATGGAAACGGTATCGTAGCCGTGCCGATAGACTTCCTCGTATTTCACGGATTTCCAGAGCCGTTCGGCGAAGACATTGTCGCGCCAACAGGCCTTGCCATCCATGCTGATCTGGATCTTGTTCTGTTTAAGCACGCTGATAAACGCTGAGCTGGTGAACTGGCTGCGTTGGTCGGTGTTCATGATCTCCGGTGCGCCTGGTTCCGTCGGCTGGTGTTGGCCTTGCGGTAGAGCGCTTCGATGCCCATCTTCTTCATCAGCGTGCTGATGTGTTGGCGGCCGACTGCCATCTTTTCCAGCCGGAGCATGTGGCGCAGCATGCGCGCGCCGGCAAAGGGATGGTCCAGATGCAACTTGTCGATTCGGCGCATCAACTGATGATCGCTTTCCGACATCGGCTGAGGCCGGTAAAACACCGTCGAACGTGGGAGGTCGAGCAGTTGAACTTGCCAAGTCACCGGGAGTTCGTGTGCCTTGTCGATCATCGTTTTGCGCTCGCATCGCCCACGCGACCGAGCGCGCCGGCTAAAAATCAATCTCCAGTGCCTGCTGGCCGATCTTTGCATGCAGGTCTTTAAGGTCGGGAACGGCTGATTGCTTCTCGGCTGCCGTCGCGAAAACGCCCACTACATTCTCCAGCAATTGCGTTTTCCACCGCGTGATCTGGTTCAGATGAACATCAAACTCTTCCGCTAAGGCGGAAAGGGTCTCATCGCCTTTGAGGGCGGCTATCGCCACTTTGGCCATGAAGGCAGCGGTGTGGTTGCGTCTCGGTCTTCTCATTGCGCTCTGCTCCTGTTGGTCGGTGACTTCCGTCGCCCAGTGGAGCAGAAATATCACTTATCCGATTGCCCGAATCTCCGGAACTATCTCTCTTGCATTTGTATGGCTCAACTTGCGCCGATGATAGTAGAGCGTGAGACAATCGAGGCGTCACAACTTCGCCATCTTCAGTATGCCCAACTTGCTGTCCCGGCCGAAGCGCTGCCACAGTGTGTACCTGCATACCTCGGTGACGCCTGAAGTCATCCGGGGCGTTGCCCTGTGTGACGGGAGGAGCCATGGGTGAAAGAACCAATATCACTTGGCATCAAGCATCGATCACTCGTGCTGCCAGGCAGCGTTTGAGCGGGCATCGAAGCTTGGTTGTCTGGTTTACTGGTTTGTCGGGTTCTGGAAAGTCCACGCTCTCCCACGCCGTTGAACAGAGACTCTACGAGATCGGATGCCGCAGCTTTGTTCTCGACGGCGACAATGTGCGCCACGGCCTGTGCCGTGATCTGGGTTTTTCGGAAGGCGACCGCATGGAGAATATTCGTCGCATCGGTGAGATGGCCAAATTGTTTGCCGAAGCCGGCGTGATTACCCTGACCGCGTTCATTTCGCCCTATCGCGCGGATCGCCTGCGAGTGCGCGAACTTTTCGATCCTGAAGATTTTGTCGAAGTGTATTGCCGCTGTCCGCTGGAAGTCTGCGAAGCCCGTGATGTGAAAGGTATGTACCGTCGGGCGCGTGCAGGAGAAATTTGTGATTTCACTGGCATTTCTTCACCGTATGAAGAGCCGCTCACTCCGGATTTGACTGTGGACACGGGGCGGCTATCCTTGGAACAATGTGTCGACCAAGTCATGTCTTGTCTTAAGGATCGTGGAGTGCTTCCGCAGCCATGAGTGCCATCGTTCTGAACCCATTGAAGGTCTTTGCCGAAGTTTGGATGCACCGGTATTTGTTGGGTCAACTGGTCAAGCGCGATGTTTTGTTGCGTTACCGTGGTGCAATGTTTGGCGTGGCGTGGATCTTCCTGAGCCCGCTGCTGATGCTGGCGATTTATGCCTTCATCTTCGGGCAGGTATTTCAAACGCGCTGGCCCCATCAGGATAGCGGGGTGCCTTTCTGGCTGCTTCTTTACTGCGGCCTGATCGCCTTCAACCTCTTTGGCGAAACCGTATCGCGCGCGCCGGCTGCGGTGCGCGGTTTTCCCAGCTATGTGAAGAAGATCATCTTTCCGCTGGGCATTCTGCCACTTGTTCCACTCGGAGCCGCGTTGGTGCACGCCGTCTTCAATTTCTTCATCCTGGTGGCGGCACTCGCCGTGACGGGCAATTTTTCGCCCGGCATACTGCTCTTCCCCCTGCTGCTGCTGCCGGCCGTGCTACTCGGTATCGGCGCCGCCTGGTTCCTCGCCGCCTGGGGCGTGTTCATCAAGGACATGACGCAGATCGTGCCGCTTTTCGTGCAAATGCTGCTGTTCCTCTCGCCGGTGTTCTACCCGGCCAGCGCGGTGCCTGAGTTTCTGCGACCGGTCTATGCGCTCAATCCTCTAGGCGCGGTTATTGAGGCCGCGCGCGCCGCTATTCTTGCACATCCGATTTCCTGGCCGGCATGGGGAGCCGCGCTGTTATTCGGCGCCATTGCCGCTCTCCTGGGTCATGCGTTCTTCCGCCACAGTCGTGACGAATTTGCCGATGCGCTTTGACTTCCGGGTGAATAGTTGGTGCCGCGAAAGCAGCGCCCTACGATCAGATTCACTTACAATCACAGCATGCGTCTCTCCAATCATCAAGCCGCCGAGATCGTGAAACTGGCACGCCAAATTACCCAAAGGCCGGCAGTGGTACGCGTATTCGGTTCCCGATTGGACGATCATGCCAAAGGCGGGGATCTTGATCTCTTGATCGAACTGGATGAACCCGTTGCCAACCCAGCCCTTCTCTCTGCTCAGATTTCCGCCAAGGTCAGTCGTCTGATAGATGGTCGCAAGGTGGATGTGCTACTGACAGCGCCCAACCTCCTACGGCTCCCGATTCATGATATCGCCATCAGCGAAGGCCAGCCACTATGATTCAAGACACTAAGCTTCGGCTGCGATTGCAGTTCCTGAGCCGCGTGGTGCGCCGGGAATGCTTTCATCTCGCTGGCACCGACCAGCGTCTTTTCGACAAGCCATTTTCTGCCGAACGCGCCAAGCAACTTGATTCTGATCCCGAACAGGCAGAGCGTGTGGAAGCGTTCGTTGGCAGATTGGGGCGATTGCAAGACACTATCGGGGGCAAGCTACTCCCCCTGATTCTGATTGCGCTTGGCGAAACACCCGCCACGATGATCGATAACCTCGACAGGGCCGAACGTCTTGATCTGATCAAATCTACCGATGATTGGCTGACCATGCGCAAGCTGAGGAACCAGATGGTGCATGAATACGTCGAAGACCCCGAAATTCTCTCCAATGCCCTACAGGCAGGACATGAATACACCGCCACATTGATTTCCACGGCCAACCGCATGCTGGACGAACTCAAAGAGAGGGGTTGGGAGTGACCCCGTTTATTGCCCTGTATTGTGTATTGGCATGAATACCGTGGCACTTGACCCGCGCATTCGCTGGTACCCGCAAGACGCTGCCCACTCCGCCGGCATTTCTGCGCCGTACCAAGCGCCTCCGATACCGAATTTGGTGGTTGATCAGGATCAAATCGGAATCGAAAGATTTGTCGTGCCAGGGTTCGCGCCGCTGTAGCAGATTGGTCTCCTAGAGCGAAATTCTTCCGACCATGCTCCCTGACGACGTCGCCATCTCCGTCCGCAATCTCTCGAAGACCTATCGGCTCTTCGGGCATCCGGGCGACCGCATCAAGCAGTTCTTCAGCCTGGGGCTCAAGCAGTACCACCGCGAATTCACCGCACTTAAAGATATCTCGTTCGAAATTAAGAAAGGTGAGACAGTCGGCATTATTGGTCGAAACGGTTCGGGGAAGAGTACGTTGCTGCAACTCATCTGCGGCATCCTGAAGCCGACTTCGGGTTCGGTAGAAGTCAATGGCCGGGTTTCGGCCCTTCTAGAACTGGGTGCGGGCTTCAACCCGGAGTTTACTGGGCGGGAGAACGTATATTTCCAGGGAGCCCTGCTAGGCTTTACGCAAGCGCAAATTGAAGAACGTTTCGAGGATATTGCCGCCTTCGCCGATATCGGCGAGTTTATCGACCAGCCGGTACGGACATATTCCAGCGGGATGTTTGTGAGGTTGGCGTTCGCGGTGGCGGTTCATGTCGATCCGGACATTCTGGTGATTGACGAGGCCCTCGCAGTGGGTGACATGTTGTTTCAACGCAAGTGCTTTCAGCGACTCGCGACCTTGACGGCCGACCCCCAACGGGTGCTGATCCTGGTTAGTCATGACCTTCGGCAGATTTCGCGTGTTTGCGCACGGACCCTGCTCCTTCAGGAAGGCGGCCTTCTTGCCGACGGGCATTCACACAAGGTCTGCGGCCAAGCCGGCGAGATCAACTATGGCGACCTGAAGCAGATGGCCCAGGCTGCGCAAGGCGAGCGGGCACGCATCGAAACGACCGGAGAGGTGGACGTGCTGTCGGCCCATATTGTCGGGGCGGATGGCGGCGTGGTGGAGGAAGTCTTGCCCGGGGCACCGCTGTGCATCCGGATTCATTTTCTCCTACGGGAGCCGCTGGTCGACGCCGAGTTGATCGTGGGCACACAGACGATTGATCTGCAAACACTGAGCGCCTCTTCGACCAGGCAAGTGGAGCCTAACCTGAGGCTACTGGCCGGCGAGCACATGGTTGAGTACAGCTTGCCTAACTTGCCGCTGGCACCCGGGCAGTACTGCGTTCGCTTTGCCGTGCGAGATCGGGATTTTCGGGTGATCTGCTATGCCGAAGGGCTGTCTCCCTTCAGTGTCCGCGCCGATGCGAGAGAGTTTGATAGGCCGCCGAGATTGCTTGATCTCGAGGCAAACTGGCACTGGTTGCGAATGGCCGATGCACCAGAACAGCCTGTTGCCAACGGGGATAGTTGTTGATGACGCTACACAGGTAAGGACAGATGCAGATCGACCGCAACCGACTCGTCATAGTGCTGGGGATGCATCGCAGTGGTACTAGCGCCGTCTCCCGTGGCCTGAGCACACTAGGCATCGAATTGGGGGAAAATCTACATCCGCCCGGTGCTGACAATCCCAAGGGGTTCTGGGAAGACCGTGCCGTGCTCGCCATTAACGAAGCGCTGCTGGCCAGAATCGGCTCGGCCTACGATCAGCTTGGGTTGGTAGGTTGGGAGTTGACCGATGCCCCCGATATCTCTGCCCTGCAACAGCAGGCCGGCGCGCTATTTCGAGAAAAGCTCCGCCATGGTCGTTGCTGGGGATTTAAAGATCCGCGCACAGCACGGCTACTGTCGTTTTGGAAAGCTGTGGCCGAACGTGAAGCCTGCGACGTGGGCTACCTCATCGTGGTGCGCAACCCGATCAGCGTCGCTAAGTCCCTGCAGGCACGCAACCGTTTTCCGCTAGAGAAATCGTACTATCTGTGGCAGGAGCACTTGGTGCAGGCGATCATTGGCACACATGGCCAACTCCGAGTGGTGGTCGACTATGACCTTTTGCTGGAACAGCCTGGCCAGCAGTGGTCGCGCGTGGCAAGGGCGCTCTCCCTACGGCCGCCAGACCCTGCCAAGCTGTCGGCATATACCTCTGACTTTCTCGATGCAGGCATGCGCCATACTTATCATTCGCGCATGGAATTTGGTTTGGACCCGGCACTGCCCAAACCTGTTTCGGTCGCCTATGACTGGCTGCAAAAGGCCGCACGTGATGAGGTTGCTCTGGACGATACCGATTTCACACAAGCATTCAACCGTATGCAAACGGCGTTGGCGGACATGTTGCCGGCCTTGCGCTGGATGGCTAACCAGGACCGCGAGATCTCCCTTCTTGAGAGGACAGTGGCCCAGCACAATGCGCGTCTGCAAGAGATATACCGGTCGCGCTCTTGGCGGTGCACCCGCCCGTTGCGACTGATTGAGCATGCCCTGCGCGCGCTGGCTCGCAGGCGCCCGGAATCAGAAGAACGCTAGACCATGGCCAGGATGCCATGAAATTTATTGATAGAGTCGCTCATGTGCGCTCGCACTGGCGTGGTTTGCAGTTACCCGGAATGGTTCGGCGCCAAGTACACGTTATGCGTACGCTGGCCAGATGGACGGCGAGTTTTCCCCCAATGCGACGCGCTATCACCACGTGTATGCAGCTGTTTCGCAGAGGGCTGGCTGTTGCCGGGCCTCAACTGGACGATTGGCTTATCACCGCGAACCTGCAACCTGCTTACGTGCCACTACGTGAGCGCCCACTACCAAAATCACTGCCGGCGCGGTTGATCACCTTCTATCTGCCGCAATTCCATCGCATCCCGGAAAACGATGCCTGGTGGGGCGACGGATTCACTGAATGGACCAACGTCAGGCGCGCGCAGCCGCAGTTTGTCGGTCATGACCAGCCCCATGAGCCGGGTGAACTGGGCTACTACGACTTGCTGGAGCCGGCGGTGTTACGGCGGCAGGTCGAATTGGCCAAGCTATATGGCATCGGCGGCTTCTGCTTTTATTTCTATTGGTTCAACGGCAAGCGGTTGTTGGAGAAACCGCTTGAGCACTATCTGCAAGAGCGTGCGCTCGACCTGCCGTTTTGCCTCTGCTGGGCGAATGAGAACTGGACCCGGACCTGGGATGGCAAGGAGTGCGAAGTGCTGATCGCGCAACGGCACAGCGCCGAGGATGACCTCGCCTTCATCCGCCATGTCGCAGGTTACCTGCGGGACGCGCGTTATCTACGCGTCGACGGCAAACCGCTGCTGCTGGTGTACCGACCTGGAGTGCTGCCCGATCCGGCGGCGACCGCGCGGCGCTGGCGCGACTGGTGCCGCCAGACTGGCATCGGCGAGATCTTTCTCGCCTATACCCAGTCTTTCGAGCGTGCGAATCCCAAGACCTACGGCTTCGATGCCGCCGTCGAGTTCCCCCCCAACAATCCCACCCAGCCGTTGGTAGCGCAAGAAGTCACCCCGCTGTCGGCTGACTTCGCCGGCGCTGTTTACGACTGGCGGAGTTACCTCAAGGCCTCCTACGATTACCCGGCTCCCGGCTATCCGCTGTTCCGCGGGGTTTGCCCCCGCTGGGACAACACGCCGCGCCGTGGCGGTAGAGGCACGGTGTTGATTAACCATACGCCGCAAGGCTATGAGAAGTGGCTGGCCAACGCCATCGCGGAAACCCGTGCCCGCATCTCGCAGCCGGATCAGCGCCTGATCTTCGTCAATGCCTGGAATGAATGGGCAGAGGGGGCCTATCTGGAGCCGGATCGGCGCTACGGCTATGCCTGGCTGGAAGCGACCCGCAACGCGTTGCTGGCCGATGCGGTCGGTAAGCTTCTGGTCGTCTCGCATGACGCACATCCGCACGGCGCGCAGTTTCTTGCGCTCGGCATGGTGCGGGGCCTCAGGCGCGATTTGCATCTCGACGTGGAGGTGGTCCTGCTCGGTCCAGGCAAGCTGAAGCCTGAGTTCGCTGCGCTCGCCCCGGTGCATGACCTTACCGGCTGGCACGCCGGGCATCCGGAAATGCAGCGCTGGGCGGAACGGCTGGCCCAGCGTGGCTATCGGCGCGCGATCGTTAATTCCACGGTCTCCGGCTGGATCATCCCGATCTTTCACGCGGCCGGGATCGAAAGCATCTGCCTGGTGCATGAACTGCCGGGCCTGATCCGCGATTACGGTCTGGAGCCGCAAGCGATTCAGATCGCCCAGGATGCCCATGCTGTGGTGTTTCCCTCTCCGGTTGTCGCGGAAGGGTTTGCCCGCTATGCAACGGTCAATCCCGCGAAGATCGTGATTCGTCCACAGGGCCTGTATCGCCGTAACCGCTGGCGTTGGCGGCAGCCCGCCGCGCGTGACCAGTTGCGCAAACGGCTCCAGCTGCTTCCCGATGCCAAGGTCGTGCTCGCGGTGGGGTATGGCGACCGGCGCAAGGGAGCGGACCTGTTCGTCGAATGCGCGCTGTCGGTCCTGGCCAGCCGGGACGATGTCGAGTTTGTCTGGGTTGGCCACTGGGAAAGCGGCATCCGCCAGGAAATCGACACGCGCTTGCATGATCATCCCCAGCGTCGGCATATTCATTTCGTCGGCTTTGACGCGGATACAGCGCTTTACCATGCCGCGTCGGATGTTTACGCGCTAACTTCCCGTGAGGATCCGTTCCCTAATGTGGTGTTGGAGTCATTCGATGCCGGAGTGCCGGTAGTAGCATTCGCTGGCACCGGTGGAGCGGCACACCTGTTGGAGGATACCGGCGGCATCGTGGTGCCTGCGCTTGATTGTTTGGCCTTCGCCGAGGCTATCCTTCGTTTGCTCGATGTGCCAGAGACGCTCAAGCAACTCGGCCTGGCCGGTCAGCAACTGCTGGACAGCCGGTTTGCCTTCCGCCCCTATCTGTTCGACTTGTGCGCCTTGCTCGGCATCGCACTGCCCAGGGTTTCGGTCATCGTGCCAAACTACAACTATGCAAACTTTCTCAAGGAGCGTCTGAACAGCATTTTTGATCAAAGCTTGCCGATCTACGAACTGATCATCCTTGATGATGCTTCGACCGATAGCAGTCTGCGAACAATTACCGAGTGGCTTTCAGCGGCCGGAATCGAAGCAGTTCTGAGGGTTAATTCCACCAACAGCGGAAGCGTCTTCGGGCAGTGGCAACATGGCGTACAAATGGCTGGGGGGGGCTTTGTCTGGATCGCTGAAGCCGACGACAGTTGCGATGCCGATTTCCTCGCCACGGTCCTGCCGCCGCTGGTGGCGAGGGCTGCCGTGCTGAGTTACTGCGATTCACGTCAGATCAACGCCAAGGGCCGGGTCATGTCGCCGCATTACCAGAAGTATCTTAGCGTGGTGTCGTGCGAGCGCTGGCGGCAGCCCTACGTCGCGAGTGGCGAGGAGGAGATTCGGGAGGCATTGGCGGTGATGAACACTATCCCCAATGTCAGTGGGGTGGTATTTCGCCGTGAGGTTCTGGCCGAGGTGTTCACGCGGTACAGCAATGAAATCGCCGCTTTCCCGCGTGCCGGCGATTGGGTGACGTATTTTCGCATTCTGCAGCATGGAAGCATTGCCTATTCGCCTCGTGCCGCCAACTGTCACAGGCGGCACCGTCAGGGCGTGATCGCAGGTAGCGCCAGGCCGGATATTGTGCTTGAGATATCTCGCGTGCAGGCGTTGATAAGCGGGAGTGTGGATATTTCAGAGGAAATCAGCGCCAAAGCGGCGGGATATCTGGCCGGGCTGGAAAAGTGATTCAATCAATACGAGTTGGGTTTGTGCGAATGTCCCTGAACAGGCTTACATGGGCTTGGTTCCGGGTCGATACCGGCCTTCTCTGTCAGTCATAATGCGCGCATCGATTTTCTGCAAATAGTGTGGAGCCGATTCGACTCGGTCACTGGTCATCGTGGACATCAAGGTGAAGGGGGCAATGATGGGTTGGATAATGGGGGAGCAGGGTAATTGAATCCACAATCAATCCCGCGCAAGCTCTGGAGGTTCCTGTGCGCCATCCCAAGGCGCGCCGGCGCCATTGTTTTGAACCTGACGGGCTACCGTGAAAAGCGGCTCTTGGACGTTTGTCGCAGGTATGCGGTGGAAACCGGGGCCATTTCAGTGGTGCACCCTCAGGACCATATCTTCCGGTTTCTGATCGAAAACCCGGTGTTCAGCTCCCTGGATAAGGCAGTGAAATACTATTTTGAGGATGGTCAGCAGTCGGCAAGGATGCTCGGCCACCTGCTCTTCACGGAAATGGAGCTGGCGCGTAGCCCGGAAACCACCTTGCTTGAATTCGCATCCGGCTATGGTTGCGTGACCCGGCATTTGGCCGGGGCGTTGTCCCCGGTCAATATCGTTGCCTGCGACATCCACGGAGCGGCCTGTGATTTCATCGAACGTACACTTGCCACCAATGCGATTCTTTCCTCGGCCAGGCCGGAGGATCTAGCGATAGAAAGCGGCAGTTACGACGCGGTGTTTGCGTTGAGTTTCTTTTCACACATGCCGGAGTTGACCTGGTCGCGCTGGCTGGTGTGCCTATTCGACAAGGTGAAGCCGGGTGGATATCTGATATTCACTACTCAGGGACTACAGAGCCGCAAGCATTTCGGCAACCCGGTTATTCCAGAAAACGGAATCTGGCATATTCCAAGCAGCGAGCAGAAGGACCTGGATGCCGAAGACTATGGGAATACAATAGTTACAACGGAATTTGTTCGGACAGCAGTAGATCGGCATTTGCATCAGCCCATCACGATGCTCAAGGAAGCCCATTGGTGGGGGCATCAAGATCTTTATGTTCTCAGAAAATCTGATCCTGCATCCGTGAGCCCAGCGCCTGCCCGTCATGCAGGGTGCGATCAGATTGGCTGAATCTAACCACAAGTATATCGAGTCGGTTGAGTCGCTTCGTGGCGTCGCGGCGCTCATGATCCTGTTTTATCATCTGGCTGAACTGGTCAAGATTCCGTTACCCAGTTCGCTGGGCTTCATTTCGACCCACTTCGGCCTTGGCGTCCCCCTTTTCTACACCATCAGCGGCTTCGCGCTCGCCTATGGCTACGCGGACAGGCTCGACAGGCCGGCACAAATCAAACGTTTCTACATCCGCCGACTGTTCAGGATCGCGCCGCTCTTTTACACGATGCTCTGCTTATGGTTGCTGGCCAGTTGGGTCGTCTGGCACAGGACTTTCTCCTTCCTGACGATCGTTCTGAACATGAGCTTCCTGTTTGGCCTGGTTCCAGGGCAGCACGAGAGTATCGTGTGGGCGGGGTGGTCGATCGGCATCGAAATGCTCTATTACCTGATCTTTCCCGTGATTGTCGTCCTGATCCCCAATCTGTGGGCCGCCCTGGGCGCATTCGTCATGGCTTGCTTGCTGTCGACGGAGGTTTTTCGCACCCTTTCTGCCTCGGGCCTGGGTAGCTATGCCTACATGAACCTCGGGACCCATCTGCCTTTCTTCATGGGCGGCGTCGCCGCCTTGAGGCTCTGGCAGGCGATGCGGTTCGCGCGGATGACCGGCCTGGGGTGGGGATTGCTGGTGGCGTCCGGCTTGCTCGCGTTTATAGTGGCCAACTCCGATTACCTGTACTCGATGCTCGTCAGTGTTGGGCTTGAGCGAGGTATCTGGGCCGTTGTGTTCGCGATGCTCTTGCTCTCCGCATGCCATGCGCGCAATCCAGTATTGGTGAGTGGTCCCTTGCGAAATCTTGGCAAGTTGAGTTTCAGTCTCTACTTGTTGCACCCCATGATCATGGCTGCCCTAATCAAGTTGGACTTCCGCATCTGGATCACGCAACTGACCGATGTGACAATGGTGAACTTTCTTATAGCCGCATTCTTTGCCATAGGACTCGTCTGGATGTTCAGTTCCTTGAGTTTCCGCTTTGTGGAAGCACCGGGCATCGAGTTAGGCAAGCGTTTGACACAGCGATTCCAGGAATCTGAGAGGTGACAGTGGCTCATTCGTTGAATTCCATAGGCAGCATGCTGATCAAGCTTTGGAGGGAAAAGACCAGCGTCAGGCGGGATGATTGGTTCAAATTGGTGTGCGAAAGTTACGAGCACCCGCCAGTATTCCACAAGGGAGTTGAACTGCCCGGCTTCCCGCCTGATTCGATCCAGATCAATACCACCGGCAAGGCAGGGGTGGGCACCCTTATGGAGGCGTTCGTTTTCTACCAGGATTGCCAGGAGACATTCGCAGCATTGGGGAAACCCCTGTCCGAAGTCGACAAACTGCTGGATTTCGGTGTGGGCTGGGGGCGCATCGCCAGATTCTTCCTGAGTGAAATGCCGCTTGAAAACATCTTCGGCGTGGATGTAATGGCCGAGTTCGTCGATATCTGCAAGAAGACATTCAGAAGTGACAATTTCTATGTGACCTCCCCATTTCCACCGACCGCTCTGCCAAATGGCGTTTTCGACTACGTGGTTGGGTATTCGGTCTTCTCGCACTTGTCAGAAAAGGCATGCCACGAATGGATGAGCGAATTTCATCGCATCACAGAGCCGGGTGCATTGATCGCCTTGACGACAAGGGGGCGACCATTTTTTGATTATTGCGAATCGCTGAAAGACAAGGGGTTTGGCGGCTACCGGGACGCACTGTCAATAATGTTCAGCGACTTTGACGAAGCGCGCGCGCGTTATGATCGCGGTGAATTCGTGCATTCCAACGCCAATGGCGTAACCGGCGGGGGTGCCATGACTTCGGATTTTTATGGCGAGACCTTTATACCCGAGCAATATGCCAGGGAGGCATATGCCGAGATGTTTTTTCTGGAGCGTTTCCTGTTCGATTCATCCCGGCAGTCCCATCCGATAATGTTTTTCCGGCGCAGGTGAGGATGCCTTTGCGCGATGCCTGACATGTTCACTAGGAAACTAACATTACGATTAGCCATTTTGCGTCGTCTCCCGGCACATGCCGCCGTTGCCGGGGGATGGCTTGCGCTAGGCTGGAACGCGGTCAAGGTGCTTGTCAGCCAAGGCCCGCGGGTGTTCTGGAGCAAACTCATGCGCCTGTCCGAGCAGGCGGGCACGGGGGAGGCGGCCGAGGATGATTGCCCGGTGGGGGCACTTCCAACAGCATCGGTACTGGATAAACGTTCCGTGCGCCTGATCGCTTTCTATCTGCCGCAATATCATCCGATACCTGAGAACGATGCCTGGTGGGGCACGGGGTTTACAGAGTGGACCAACGTCGCAAAGGCCCGTCCCAACTTCGCCGGGCATTACCAGCCACACCTGCCCGGCGAACTTGGGTTCTACGACCTGCGCCTGCCGGAGGTCAGACAAGCGCAGGCCGAACTCGCCTCTTCCCACGGCATCCATGGCTTTTGCTACTACTATTACTGGTTCAATGGCCGGCGTCTGCTGAATCGCCCGCTCGATGAGGTGCTTAGCTCAGGCCAACCGAAACTGCCTTTCTGCGTCTGCTGGGCAAACGAAAACTGGACGAGGACCTGGGACGGAAATGATCGTGAGGTTCTCATCGAGCAGCGCTATTCCCAGGAAGACGATGAGATGCTCATCCGCAGTCTGTTTGATGCGCTGTCTGACCAGCGTTATATCAGGGTCGATGGCAAACCGTTGATCCTGATCTACAAGCCTGAACTACTGCCGGCTCCCGTGCGCACCACGGAAATATGGAGGCGTCAGTGCCGGCAGGCGGGCCTCGGTGAGATCTATCTGGCGTGTGTTCACAACCTGACGCTGGGTGCCGGCCATGTCGACCCGACCCGCCTGGGGTTCGACGCGGGCGTCGAGTTTCCGCCGTTGGGGGGAGGGGTTCCAACCGCGGTGCCGACGGAAACGGTGAACCCGGCGGCCAAGGGGATCTATTATGATTACTGGGCGACCGCCAAAAATTTCATGAGCGTGCCGGCCCCAGAATATCCTTGGTTGCGTGGCGTCATGCCGTCCTGGGATAACACGGCACGTCGCCAGAACGCTGCGCATGTGTTCCTCGGCGCGACCCCTGAGCGCTATCGTCGGTGGCTGGAATTTTCGATCGATTGGACTGTGCAGCATCGCGCGCCGGAGAAACGCATCGTGTTTATCAACGCCTGGAACGAATGGGCCGAAGGCAATCACCTGGAACCCGATCAGGCCCATGGGCGCGCCTACCTCGACGCGACCCGCGCCGCCCTGAGGGGGAATCAACCTCCGTGCCCCGGCTTGGCGGGATGAATTCGTCTCAATGTATCGTAGACAAACGGTAACGCCACAGTAGCGTCAGCTTTCAGGGCCACCAGTAGAAAACGCGCTGCCAGACACCTCAACCGACTCGGCGACGGGCCTGGGCCACGCGCCTTGCAACTAGCAGCGTACCGCGCAGCCGCCAGATTTCGTGTAGCACGTCGGCATAGACTTGGCCCCACAGCCCGCTATCCAGCGCCATTTGCGATGCCATCGTTCAGGCTGCCGCACCGAGCCGGCCCATCGCCCGAGGCTTGGCCGGCCCCGGCCTGTTGGCGCATGTACTGGTCGCGAAGTACGGTGACAATCTACCGCTGTACCGGCAGAGCCGCATTTGTGCTCGCGAGGGGGCTGAACTGGAGCACTCGACACTGGCCGGCTGGGTGGGACAGTTCAATGCGTTGCTAGGGCCATTGGTCGCGGCGCTTCAGAAGCATGTGCTCTCTGGAGAGAAGCTGCACGCCGATGACACCCCGGTGCCTGTCCTGGCACCGGGCGAAGGGAGGACGAAGACGGGTCGTCTGTGGACCTATGTCCGGGATGATCGACCGGCAGGGAATGACGATCCGCCAGCGGTATGGTTTGCCTACTCGCCGAATCGACGCGGCGAACACCCGCAGGCGCATCTGAAGTCATTCAAGGGCATCTTGCAGGCTGATGCCTATGGCGGCTTCGATGCGTTGTATGCCGACGGGACGATCCAGGAGGCGGCGTGCTGGACGCATGTGCGGCGTAAGTTCTTCGATTTGCACAAGGCGCACGCTTCGCCGGTTGCGGCGGAGGCACTCAGGCGAATTGGCGTCTTGTATGGGATTGAGGCAAAGATTCGGGGCAAGTCGCCGCTTGAGCGTCAATTGACACGAGAGGCCAGCGCTGCGCCGCTGCGGGCCAGCCTGCACGACTGGCTGCAGGAGACGCTGCGAAATCTGTCGCAAAGATCGGCGTTGGCGGAAGCCATTCGTTATGCCTTGAAGCTTTGGGATGCGCTTGTCCGTTTCACGAGCGATGGGCGAATCGAGATCGATAACAATGCGGCGGAACGTTCTCTGCGAACCGTGGCGCTGGGGCGGAAAAACTATCTGTTCGCGGGTTCGGATGCCGGTGGTGAACGCGCCGCGGCGATTTACAGCCTGATCGGCTCGGCCAAACTCAACAATATCGACCCGGAAGCCTATCTGCGTTTCGTCATTGGATGCATCGCCGACCATCCGGTCAATCGCGTCGCCGCGTTGCTGCCTTGGGCTGTTGCCGATCAGCTCAGTACGGTAGCCCCCCTCTCGCGGCCGCTGCTTGATTACTCCAACACCAGCAAGATGGTGGACGCCGCACGCTTACTTTCATGGTCGCTTCGCGACCGTTGGTTGAGCAAGGCTATCACTTATCCTTCTGTCCGATTCCCCGGGGCCAGCTCTGATTTCAGTATAGGCAGACCATGACGTATCAGCATCCGCAATTTGTGAGGCAGCGGATCGAAAACCGCAAAAAATTCAGAGCTTGGAAGATGTGCGGACTTCATGATTAACCTTCGTGCTGCGAGAAGTTTCTTGCGTCGGAGGAAGAGAGCAGAAAAAACTGGCAGGTAAATTTCCTTCAAATAGGCGATACGGCCGTGCAGGAGTGAAAGTAGTCCGCCCTCAAGGAGCAGCAGCAATAGATGGATGGGAAGCATCGGCTGCATATAGGGCGTCGGGTAGGTCATGGTCAAAACGAAGGTTTTGTTCCGTTCTGACAACGCACGGCGCCGGAAGGTACTTGAAAGTCGACCGTTGTTTACTTTTCCTCCGCCAAAACTCTGGCCAACATGATGGCGATAACCGGAAACGCCCAGCGCTCGAACGGGATACCCTGCCAACCGCGCTCGGCAGCAAAGAAATAAGTCTTCACCAATGCTGCCGAACCACTCCGGAAAACCGTCGAGTTCCTGCCAAAGCGCCTTGGGTATCCACAGACATGCACCCATTACCATCCCTACGGCACCACGCTCAGGATCTCTGTTGGGTACCGGATTCAGGAAGGGGTCGAGCAGGCTTCCGATGTCGATCAGCTCCCCGCTCCCAGCATCGTATTGTGGCAGGCCAAGGATGGCGGGCTGGTCAAGCCGCACAGACTCAGTGAGCAAGGTGTCGATGGCATTCGGGTAAAGCGCTGCGTCGTTGTTAAGCAGCAGCAGATATTGCCCTTTCGCTACGCCGACCATGCGATTGTTGGCAACGCAGAAACCGACATTCGCCTGGCTTGTGAGCAGCGCTACGTTGGGGTATGTGCTTCGAATATGGGTGGCAGAACCATCGTTGGAGGCGTCGTCATGCACCAAGATTTCGATCGGGGTTTGCCCTTCCTGTGCCAGCACTGATCGCAGGCAATCGTCGATCACCGCCATGCCGTTAAAGTTGGCGATACATACAGAAACCATAGGTTCATTGATATCGGGGGCGGAATGGGTCACTCGGCGACCTCCATGCTATACCGGGCGTTCCATCAAGTGCGCAAGCCGCAGTTGAAGAACGACAGAATCACGCTTGTCTTAGCCACGTAAATGTGCGGCGCACCCCATCTTCCAAATCGACTAGAGGTGCCCATGCAAGTAGTTCTTTGAGTTGTGTGTTGTCCAATATGACATTGCGGACATCGATGCCTCGAGCCCCGCGATATTCTGTATACAGGGGTTTACGGCATACTTTTTCGACGATGCCTAGAACCTGGTTGATGCTGTAGCCCGTGCCGCTACTTAGGTTGTAGGTGCCTGAATCCAGCGGTAGCTTGATCAGGCGGGTGGTGGCCTCGACAATATCGTCGATGAAAATGAAATCGCGGACACTTTCGCCGTCACCCCAAATTTGAATGGGCGTGTCGCAACACGCGTGTTCGAGCAGGGTGCGTATCAACCCAAAGCCCTGGCGCAGGGTCTGGCCCGGCCCGTAGGCATTCGACGGCCGAACCATGGTGATGGCATGTCCGCGAGCGCGGTAGGCCTGCAAGAAAACTTCTTGCGAGGCCTTGCCGGCACCGTGGTTGGATAGTGGTGCAATCGGAGCGTCTTCCGTGACAGGTAGCCGATCAGGATTGCCGTATACCGTACCTCCGGAGGAAAAGAAGATCAGGTGGGTTTCCGGCTGACTCTGCAATAACTCCAGCAAGCGCAGAGTCAAGGCGAGGTTGCCAAGTTCCAGGTTTGGATTCCTGGCCGAGGATCCCGGGGTTGTTGCGGAGGCCAGGTGGATCACCGTTCCGCACTCGGGAATCGCCCTTTCAAGCCGATCGCCGTCATTGCGGCCAACGATGTGCACAACCGCCCTTTCTGCGTTCAGGCGCTCGGCCAACGCCCTGCCAATGAAGCCGCTGCCACCAAGCAGCAACACGCCGTCACGGTTCATGGTCTAGTCTCCAGCAGGCTTCGGTAAGCGGTGGCGTAGCGGTTGGCGCAGTCGTCCCAGGTTCCAACCGAATCCTTGACCCAGTTGCGGGCGGCTTGCCCGACCGATCGATTATTCACCGGGTTCTCCAGCCAGTCCAACCCCTGGCTAAGTACGTCGCGATTGGCCGCTAGCCATCCGGTATCGCGATGTTGCAGCATATCGCGATGGGCGGGCAGGTCGGAGGCGAGCACGGGCAGGCCGGCGGCCATGGCTTCCAGCATCACCTGCGGCCGCCCTTCGTCATGGTGGCTCAGGGTGATCAGAGCACATGCCTTGGGGAACCAGTGTTGGAGGAGATCGTCTGGATGTGTCGGGCCGTAGTACTGCACCCAGGGAGGAATATCGACCTGCTCCTGCATCGGTCCGAACAAGTGCAGTTGCCGCGCTTCGTCGAATAGTCCATCTCCCCACCTAAAGAGGTCGCCAATCTTGTTTTTGGTCAGCCTAGTGATAGCCAGCCAGTGGCGCGCCGTGTCTGAAGAATTCTGGCGCATGATATTAAACCACGCATCATCAACACCGAACACAATCGGTCGGATTTCGGCAAGGTCACCAAACGCGCGCTCCAGTGCGGGCTGCATCCAGTCGGCATTGGGCGCCAGGATAGCACGGCGTTGTCGCAGCATGGCACGGATCAAGCTCTTCATGCCGGGCAGGCGCAACAGACCAAAATCGTTGCCGAGAACGGTGATCAAAGCGGGAGTCGTTGTTCCCCACAGCGGCAGCGCGTTCTGCAACCAATTGGCATGAACGACATCAACAGGCTGGCGCCGATAGGCCCGGCCAAGCCGTATCAACAAGCTCGCAATTGTTCCTGCGGCCAGAGAACGACGAGTTCGCAGCAGGTGAGCAATGCCGCCTTCTTGGGACAAACGTTTCAGCCATAGCGTATCGGACAGCGTGGTTACAGCAGTCGTATTAGCGGGCAAATCACCTGGCGGCGCCCAGAGGGAAAGTTCCACATCATCACGCTTTGCCAGGGCAGCGGCCATATTGTGAATAAAGCGACTCCGCCAATCCAGAGAGGTTTCAGGGTAGGAGGTACTGGCCATTAGTACGCGTTTGCTCATTGGCCCGGCAGGTTCCAGGACAGTTTTCCGGGCATCGCAATATCTGCTACTTTTCCTCGTGATCAGTCTGCTCAATATCCCGATAGTGCAAGGCCGAAATCTGCTCCGATACGATGCCGATAAGGAAGGTGAAGATGGCTGCCAGGAAGAGCAGGGCGCTCATATTGGTAAAGCGGCCAGAACTCATGTACGTATAGAAATAGTAGCCCAACCCGGTGAGAAAAAAGACAGCGCTGATCGGCAGAAACAGCTTTTGAGGCGAATAGAGCGTGCCAATCTTGATGATGATCAGAAGGAAGCGCACGCCATCGCGTAATGGCCTGATATGGCTCTTGCCGATACGTCGCGGCGTATGGATCGGCACATAAGCCACGCTATAGCCTGCGCGGAAGAAGCTCATGGTGATCGTTGTCGGGTACGAGAAGCCGTTGGGCAGCAGGTAAAGAAACTGGCGAAATTTGGACGCCCGAACCACGCGGAAGCCCGATGTCAGATCCTCGATTTTCTGCATGACCATCCAGCTGGCCAAACGGCTGAACACGTCATTGGCCAGGGCGCGATGTGTTCCAGCGTGCGAGCCCGACTGCCGCGCACCAACGACCATGTCGTAACCTTCTTCGAACTTGCCGAGCATGGCCGAAATGTCTTCCGGTTGATGTTGACCATCGGCGTCCATGAACACGATTGCATCGCCAAGCGCCGCGCGAGCTCCGGTTTTGATCGCCGCACCATTGCCCATGGGATAATGGTGCCGGAGATATTTCACATTCGATAAGCCGCATACCGCAGTCGTGTCATCGGTAGATCCATCGTCGACAACAATTATTTCTGCATCGCTCAGCAAATCCGCGAGGCGCGGAAGTACGACGCGCAAACTGGATGCCTCGTTTCTGGCGGGAATGACAACGGAGATTCTGGTTGTGGAGGGCATGTGCAGATAGTCAATCAGAGTCAGTGTTCCGCAATGTTATACGTAACCAACAGTTCAGTAAGTGTCTTTCGTTCATCGCTTAGAAGATTTTCATTGCTCAATTTGAGCAGCAATTGCCGCGCCTGCTCGCGTTCACCGGCAATAAATAGCAATTGCGCCCATTTGAGGCGATTGCTCGGATTGCCGGGGTTCAGTTTTAGCGATCGCCCCAGAGCAGCACGGGCGGCGACCATATCATGCTCGTTCAGCCATAGATAGTCGGAATACCAAGAGTACAGTATTGACCGTACCCCGCCCTTCACGCTTGGATTTTCAAGAGAGGCAGAAAAAAGTCCGTCGATGGTGGGCCGATCCAGGCAGGTCGAGCCGTCAATGGACATTTCCTTGATAGCGTACAAAACGTTCTGGTCGCCGGGTGCAAAAGGCGTTTGCTGGAGACGACGGGCCAGTTCGCTGATCCAGGCTGGTTCAGCAGGTATTCCGGCTTTGCAGTTGAGTTGGATCAAGCCCAGCCAGCACATCTTCGAATTCGGATCAAGCGTGCAGGCCAGTTGATAGTGCGCGGTTGCAAACGAATGGATTGGCGAATTCGGCAGGGCAGCGTCAGCCTGCATCGCCAAATTCATCGCGGCTTCGTGCTGCGCACGGGCCGAGGTTCGGTGATGCTGGGCCTCAATTTGCGTACGCCGTCCCTCTTCGCCGAACTGGTGTGCGCGCAGTGCTGTAACAAAAGTAAAGTTGGCAAGCATCGCAGCAGCAATCGTCAGGCCAATTGTCTTGCATACGCCTTCGCGCTGTAACGCGATGCTCAGTGCCCAGGCGCCCGCAAGCAGAATGCCGAAGAGCGGTAGGTAATTGCGGTGCTCGTGGGCTATTTCCAGCGGAAGAAATGTTGATTCGAGTCCATGGCCGATCAAGAACCAGACAATCCCGAATGAAAGGAGTGGCGCTTTGATCCGCGTCCTCCAGGCCAGCCAAACCAAACCGATCAAACCGGCGATTGCCGGCAGAGTCGTCCATGGCGAGAGCAGACTGCTGGAGATAATGATGTCGTCGTGGTACAGGCCGAGGTCTTCCAGGCGCGGAAACAGGATAAGCCCAAGGTAGAACCAGAGTACACGCCCTTCAGTCATCAGCCGTTCGACAAGTGAGAAGGGACGCAAATCGTAGCCGGACCATAGCCATTGCCCGCTGGGCAAAAAAACATGCGCCGTACCCGCCAGCAGGATCAGGCCAATGACTACGGCAAAGCAACGCGCGAAGCGGTCAAGCCCTCCGACGATGCTTCGCCGGACGATCAGTTCCCAGGCCAGTACGAAAAGGGGAAAAAGCGCACCGGCTTCCTTGCTGAAAAAGGAAAGCGGCCACAGCAACCCCCAAGCTACGATCAGCCGTGCAAGCCCAGCCCGACCTCCATGATCGCGTGCGCTGATGTGCAGTAGCAACGCGGCAAGAAGGAACAGGGTTGAAAGACTCGTCATGCGTTGAACGACATGCAAGACGGGAAGCAGCTGGATCGGGTGCAGCATCCATGCCGTCGCCAGCACGCCTGCGGCGATCAACGCGATGTGTTGCTTTGCTGGTTGCTCTGTTCCTGCGAGCAGCCGGAACGCCAGGAAAAATACCAGGCAAGCGTTTGCCGCGTGGATGGCAAGGTTGGTAATCTTGAATAAAAACGGGGAAAAGCCGCTAAAGTAATAGTTCAGCGCGAAACTCAACTGGGCTATCGGCCGACCGGAGGGTCCGGAATGGCCGCTGGCAAAAACCTGGCGCAACGACTCGAAGCTGAGCGTTTCGAGTCGAACCCCCTTAGCTTGAAGAATGCTTGGCCCATCATCAAAGAAAAAACTGCCGTGCAGACCGGGCCAGTAGATGGCCAAGAGAAGCACACCCGTAAAGCATGCAGCTATCGCAACACGGTACGAGGTTCGCATAGGAGCGCCAAAGAAAAAGCCCCTTGGCATTGCCAAGGGGCTTTGATCAGATCAGGTGATCAGAAGTCCTTGCAGGAACTAGGCAGATATTTTGGGCTTATCGGGTTTGTTGCGCCTACCCCGCATTGCCAACCAACCGTACCGGTACTTGTATTGCCCAAACCTCTCAGGATTAAGGTCTTGCTGGCAGCTGCACCTAAACCCGTGTCCGACGAGGTGGTCACGATAATGTCACCCTGGGTCGCCGAAACTCCTGAATAGGCCACGGAGTGAACATATTTTGTTGACTGAGTTTGCACACCCATGGAAGCTTGTGACAGATCCATGGTGTTTTTTTGCGAGTAAGTTTCAGCAACCGCAGTACGGCCGGAGGAAGCAGCCAAAACGGCCTCTGTAACCTTGGCGCGAACCATGTAGTCCTGATAGGCCGGCAGAGCAACAGCGGCCAGAATGCCGATAATCGCGACAACGATCATCAGTTCGATTAGCGTAAAACCTTTTTGTAGATGTTTCATGGCAGTTCTCCATTTAACGGTTAAAAAATCCAGAACACCTCGTGCTCCTGAGTGATGTTGAGCAATTTACATGCCATCAGCGCTCGGGGCTGCAAAGCCCCGATTTTATGGTCGTTCTTGTCCATATTGACCTTCGCTATGACAAAAATGTTGATTCGTATCCGCCCTATTTGGGCTACGGGGTGACAATTTACGGCACATACGCACATGGCCCGATAAAAAGTAGTTGATGAAAAAAACGAACTTTCAGGAAACCTGAAGCATTAGCCACTTCGTCAGTTGATCGATGTAAGCACCTTCAAATCCAGCATCCTTCAATGTCCATTTGAAGGCGTTTCCAAGCTGAGCCTTCTTGTAAGTGTTCAGCTTGTTTTGCGCCTTGAACTGCGTCACTTGTTTGGCCATCTGAGCCAATATTTTCTGGGTCTTGGCCGCGAACTTCTTTTCTTCCATTCGATCCTTGACCGGAACTTTCTCGATAAAAAAAATCGCAAGCGATGTGCCAAAATCTTTGGCTTTTTGAGCATCGAACCAACTCAGTATCATGTGCTTCTCCCGTAGAGGAAAATAAACCCAAGTGTGCAGTTGCCAACCAGATTGTAGTGAGAATTGCCTGTGCCAGTTTGACACGCTCTGCTTCGGGCGCCAAATGCTGATGCCCTAGTGAGAAATACCCGGCAAGTATATCGGGTCAACTATACTTGCCTCAGGCAGGAAAATGACAGGATGTTACCTCGCCGCACAGTTCGGTGGCAATTTAAGGGATATGGCCGGAACATGGATAAAGCCGCAAGGGGGAGTGATGGGGTGGTTTGATCGATTGAAATCGTCGAAAATTGTGGACAAGGGAAATGCAGGACACGCCAGCGAGGGCGAGCAAAACGCTATGGGCCTGCTCGAAAAAGGCAGTTTCCTTGAGCAACAAGGTCTGTTGGACGATGCGCTAAGCCTATATGACAAGGCAATTCGACTGGCGCCCGATTTTGCCAAAGCGCATTTCTATCGCGGCAACATCCTGCTCGAAAAGGGCGATGCCGAGGCAGCGCAGGCGGCCTATGAAAAGGCATTGCTCTACAAACCCGACTCTGCACCGGCGCACTATAACCTCGGGAATGCCTATCTGCGGATGGGGCGTCATTTGGCGGCGGTGGCGGCCTATCAACAGGCGCTGCGGCTAAAGCCAGACTTCACTGATGTTGAAGTCGCGTTGGGTGTGGCGCAGGAGGAACTTGGCCAACTGGAAGCAGCTGCCGCCAGTTATCGACGAGCGCTGGCACTCAGGCCGGACTATGTCGAAGTACATCTTAATCTCGGAGCAATCCTGATACGCCTCGGCCGCAACGATACGGCTGAGGCCAGTTACCGTCGGGCATTGGAAATCAAGCCCGATGACGTCGAAACACTCAAAACCCTGGGCAAACTTCTGATCGATCTGCGCCGACCTGCTGATGCAGAAGTGACTTTCCTTCAGGCGTTGGCGATTGAGCCTGATCATTCAGAGGTGCTCAACTTTTTGGGGGCTACGCAAAAGAGCCAAGGCAAATTCGAGGACGCAGCGGCCAGCTTTCGCCGGATTTTGGAAATCAATCCGGAATCAGTGCTGGCGCACAATAATCTGGGGGTTGCCCTGAGAAGCCTCGGTCAATTGGATCCTGCGGCCCAATGCTGCCGCCAGGCTTTGCAGATTGATCCTGATTTCGTCGAGGCGCATCACAATCTGGGAAATATTCTGACGACGCTGGGGCAGACTGATCGCGCCCTGGAGAGCTACAACCGGGCACTGGAAATAAATCCAAATTTTGTCGATGCGATCAATGGAATGGGCCTGGCTTTTTTTGAGATGGGTCGATTTGACGACGCCGTTAAAAATTATCAGCAGGCGCTGGCTCTGAAGCCCGATTTTGCATTTGCACATGCAAACCTGGGCCATGTCTTGCAAGCGCTGGGGCAGTTTGAGCTTGCACAAAAAAGTATCCGTCGGGCTTTGGAACTCGATCCTGACTTTGGCAACGCTTACGATACCTTGCTGTTCATGCATAATTACCTCGGCGATATGCTGGCGTCGCTGATGCTGGTTGAAGCGCGGCGTTATGGCGAGATGGTAGCGCGGCTATCAATGCCTTACACGGAGTGGTCGAATCCACCCGATGCCGGCCGACCCCTCCGCATCGGACTGGTATCGGGGGATTTGTGCTATCACCCGGTAGGATTTTTTGCCGAAGGAATTCTGGCAGCACTGGCCGCCCGAGGTGAGCACCTGGCCCTGTACGGTTACCCGACGCGTTACTCGTCGGACGAGACTAGCGAGCGCATCAAATCGTCCTGTCGCGGCTGGTATTGCGTAGCGGGACTCTCTGACGCACAACTGGCCGAGCGCATACGTGCTGACCGGATCGACATCCTCATCGATCTCTCC
>NZ_FLQY01000136.1 GCF_900089945.1 Candidatus Propionivibrio aalborgensis
GATTCTGTTGAAAAACTCGCCACGATTCATCGCGTGCGATACAATATGCGTATAGCATTTGTATCGAGGTGCGAAGATGATGGGAGAACGGCAAGGTGGTCAGGAACGTTTGTTCTACGCCTTCAATCTTGAAGATCATATTCCGCCAGGGCACCTTTTACGTGGAATCGATCAGTGTCTTGACCTGAGCGAACTGCGCCACCACCTGGCCGACTTCTACAGCACCACCGGACGCCCCTCGATTGATCCTGAATTGATGATCCGGATGCTCATCATTGGCTACAGCTATGGCATCCGTTCTGAACGCCGTTTGTGCGAGGAAGTACATTTGAATCTCGCCTACCGCTGGTTCTGTCGCCTGGGTATAGAGGAGGGTGTGCCGGATCACTCGACGTTCTCCAAGAATCGGCACGGGCGATTTCGAGAGAGCGGAGCCTTTCGCTGGCTATTTGATGAAGTTGTTCGGAACTGCATGGCTTCGGGACTGGTCAAGGGCGAAGGATTCGCTGTTGATGCCAGCCTGATCGCGGCGAATGCAAGCCACCAACACAGCGTTCAGGTCGGCGAGCATTGCGATTGGAACCGTCCGGAAATCGACACGCGTGCCATGCGCGAGTACCTTGCCGCCCTTGATGACGAGGCGCTTGCCGAGGTTGTTCCGCGCAAGGTTTCGCTGAGCGATCCACACTCACGTTGGACGGCGGCTACCGGAGGCATTGCCTTCTTTGCTTATTCCACCAACTATCTGATCGATACCGCCCATGGCATCATCCTCGACGTGGAGGCTACACCGGCGCACCGCACGGCAGAAGTGGATTCCACCAAGGTCATGATCGAGCTTATCGAGGCGCGTTTCGACCTTAAGCCCGAGCGCCTCATTGCGGATACCGCGTATGGAACGGCGCCGATGCTGGCCTGGATGGTCGACGAAAAGGGCATCGAGCCGCATGTTCCGGTCTTCGACAAGACAGAACGCAAAGATGGCACCTTTGAGCGCGATGCGTTCCAGTGGGATGAGGCGGCCGACGAATATCGCTGTCCGGCCGGTCAAACGCTACGGCGCGAACGGCGCCAGTACAAGAATCCGCGCCATCACATCACGAAGGCCAACACCATCATCTATCGTGCGGGTCAGCGTGATTGCGCCGCCTGCCCCCTGAAATCGCGGTGTTGCCCGAACATGACGCATCGCAAGATCGTGCGCAGCGTCCATGAGCGTGCACGCGACGTGGCTCGCCGGATCGCAACGACGCCAGCGTATCAACGCTCACGTTGCGAGCGCAAGAAGGTTGAGATGCTCTTCGCGCACCTCAAGTCGATCTTGAAATTGGATCGTCTTCGGCT
>NZ_FLQY01000137.1 GCF_900089945.1 Candidatus Propionivibrio aalborgensis
CCTGGATCAGCAAATGGCTCAGGATCTTTCTGCGCAGGGCAGGCTTGGTTTTGCCAAGCTGATCGAGCAGCAACTGGGGCGCAACATGCCCTCTGGTTCGTCGTTTGACCCCGCGTCTTCGCTGGCGGCGTTGCAGCAGAGTTTGATTCAGCAGCACGCGGCAAATTCTGCCGTTTTGCCTGCGGGTGGAGCCGAACGCGTACGCAGTGCCCCGGCAATGAGCAACGAGTCAGCGGTGGCGGACGCATCCGGGAGTAGCAGCGATTTCGTCAATCGCATCTGGCCACACGCCGTCGAAGCGTCCAGCGCCATTGGCGTACCCCCACAATTCCTCGTCGCGCATTCGGCCCTTGAGAGTGCCTGGGGCAAGAGCGAGATTCGAAATGTGAATGGTTCCCCGACCTACAACCTTTTTGGCGTCAAGGCTGGTCGAAACTGGCATGGGCCGTCGGTGGAAGTTAAAACCACTGAATATGTAAATGGTGTTGCTCAGACCGCTCGTGAGAAGTTTCGGGTTTACGGCTCGTATGCCGAGTCCTTCCGTGATTACACGAATCTTCTGCGCAACAATCCGCGCTTTTCAGAGGTGCTTGGTCAGAAGGATGGCGCTCAGTTTTCTCGATCACTGCAACAGTCAGGGTATGCCACTGATCCGATGTACGCAGACAAACTCAGCCGGATCATCAACGGCGCTACGCTGCGCCAGGCGCTGGCCGGATAGCAGGCAGACCTCAATATTTCGGCAAATTTGCCGTTAGCAGCATGGAAAAGGAGTTTTCTCCATGGGAATAGTCAGTACAGGTATTACGGGTCTCCAGGTCGCTCAACTCGGCCTGCTGACAACTGAGCACAATATTGCCAATGCCAGCACGCCAGGTTTCAACCGGCAGCGCACTATTCAGGTGAGTAATATTGCCACCTTGTCCGGGGCGGGTTTTATCGGCCAGGGCGCCCACGTGTCGACCATCGAACGCATGTACGACACATTCCTGTCGGGGCAAGTCAACCGCGCACAGACGACCAGCAGCGAACTGGATGCGTACTACACCCAGATCAAACAGATCGACAACATGTTGGCCGACCCGAATGCCGGTGTCTCGCCTGCCTTGCAGGAATTTTTCCAGGGAGTTCAGCAGGTCTCGGCCGATCCTTCACAGCTACCTGCGCGCCAGGCGATGATCTCCTCGGCGCAAGCGCTGGTCGCTCGTTATCAGGGGCTGGAGGACCGGATCAGCCAGATGTATGCCGGCGTGAACGGCCAGCTAACGACGGCGGTTGCTTCGATCAATTCCTATTCGGAGCAGATTGCCAAACTCAACGAAAGTATCAGAAACGCTGGGTCATCGATCAATCAGCCACCCAATGACTTGATGGATCAACGCGATCAACTGGTTCTTGAGCTCAACAAGCTCGTGAGAGTAACAACAACGACCAATTCGGATGGCAGTTACAACGTCTATATTGGCAACGGACAGCAATTGGTCACGGGCACGCAAGTGACGAAGCTGACGGCGCTGCCTTCGATTGCTGATCCGTCACGTCTGGCCGTGGGCCTGCAAACTGCCAGTGGCTCGCAGGAGTTGCCGGAGTCGCTGGTAACCGGTGGTACTCTCGGCGGGTTGCTGAGTTTCAGGAGCGGATCGCTCGATCGCATCGCCAACGATCTCGGGCGAAATGCCGTTTCGCTGGCACTGACATTCAATGCACAACACGCCCTCGGTCAGGATTTGCTCGGCCAGTCGATTGGCAATGCAGGTTTCGTGGCCAACTTCTTCACTGTCTCACAGCCTACAGTCATTGCCAACGGCAATAACAGTGTCGTAACGCCAGCCACCATCTCCGCTGCTCTGGTAACGCCGCCACCAATCGACGGAAGTTACACACTGGACTTGAACGGGGCCGGAACGCTCTATACGCTGACTCGGCAGTCAGACGGAACGGCTTGGAACGGGGCCTCCCTGGCGGCATTGCAAGCGGCTGTCCCGGCCAGCGAAGGGTTGGCGCTGACGGGCGCCACAGTCGCTGCCGGTGCATCGACGCAGGTGTTCGGTCCAGCCGCAATCGGCGCCAACTATTACACCAAGCTGACCGGCTCCGATTATCGATTGGACTACGATGGCACGAACTACACGATTACCCGCCTGTCCGACAATACCCAATGGTCAAATGCGTCTCTTGCGACCTTGTCGACGACGGTGGCGGGTAGTGACGGATTTTCTTTTTCGCTTGCTTCCGGAACGGTCGCCAGCGGCGATTCATTCATCATTCGACCAACGCGTGACGCGGCGAGAAATATTGCGGTCAATCCTACTTTAGCGGCCGATGCCCGTTTGATTGCCGCCGCGATGCCGATCAGAACTGCGGCAGCCAGTGCCAATACCGGGACGGGAAGCATTTCTGATGGCAAATCGTTGCCGGGTTTCGGAGCCCCGGCGTTTCCAGCAGGTGGCGTTTCACTGACCTATGACAGCGCAGGAAATACACTCACATTGGCAGGTGTTCCGGCGGGCGCAAACATTTCGGTCGCCGTTGGGGGTACCACGACCGTATATCCAGGGCCGACCATACCTTACACATCCACCGGGACGATATCGTTTGCCGGGGTCAGTTTTGAAATTTCCGGAAATCTGAACAATGGCGACGTGTTTTCCCTGGGTAACAATACGGCGGGGGTGTCCGATGGGCGCAACGCCTTGGCATTGGGACAGCTCCAGACACAGAACACCATGTCGGGGAAAACGGCAAGTTACCAGACAGCCTATGCGCAACTGGTCAGCGATGCCGGCAACAAATCACGCGAAATCGACGTAAAGGGTCAGGCGCAAAGTGCCTTGCTCAAACAAGCCAAGGATGCGCGGGACTCGCTGTCGGCTGTCAATCTCGATGAGGAGGCGGCGAACCTGATTCGCTATCAACAGGCATACCAGGCATCGGCCAAGATGTTGGACATCAGCAGCAAGTTGTTTGACGTCTTGCTAGCGATTCATTCCTAAGGGGATTTTCATGCGTATCAGCACGAATCAGATCTACGATGCCGGCGCGCTCGGCATCCAGCGCAATCAAAGCGCCCTTTACAAGCTTCAGAACCAGTTGTCGTCCGGACGCCGTGTGCTTACACCGGAGGATGACCCGGTCGCTGCCGCGCAGGCGCTGATCGTCACCCAGACCAAGGAAGTAAATGCCCAGCATTTGGAGAATCAGGGAAACGCCAGTGGCCAGTTGGGGCTGCTTGACAGCCAACTGAGCTCTCTGACCGACTTGCTGCAAAGTGTTAGAGAGCGCGTTATTCAGGCCGGCAACACCGGTACGCTCAATAATTCCGATCGGCAGACGATCGCAACCGAGCTTGAGTCACATCTGAGTGAGATGCTGGGCATCGCCAACAGCCGAACTGGATCCGGTGACTACCTGTTTTCAGGATACCAGGGGGCGACACTCCCCTTCGCTCTTGATGCTTCGCAGTCTGCCGTGCCCCCGGCAAGCACGTCACCCGTGGGTTATTTTGGCGACGACGGCGAACGATTGCTGCAGGTTTCTTCATCACGACAACTGGCGGTCAATGTGGCGGGCAGCGATGTGTTCATGAGTGCAAAAGGCGGAAATGGCACCTTTGCAACATCGACAGGCGGAAATACCATCGGCGGGATTAACCAGGGTACTGCTGTGATTGACCAGGGATCGGTGCTCGATCAGCAGAAATGGCAGGTGGCGGTGAATGGCTTTGCCTGGTCGACCCCAACCAATCCGGCACTGCAAATCAGGTTCACCGTGGCGGCAGGGGTAACGACTTACCAAGTGTACGACGTATCCACCCCACTGGCTCCGGTGGCGATCAGCGCGGCGGCCGCGTTCGCGCCGGGGCAAGCTATACCGCTTGCTTCAACGAATCCTCCGGCTGCGTCAGTCACCGATTTTGGCTCTCAGGTTGTCGTTCAGGGGCAACCGGCCGACGGTGATACGTTCGCAATCAAGCCGAGCAGCAGCCAAAGCCTGTTCCAGACCATGCAAAATCTGATTGGCATTCTGCGCACGCCCGTCGGATTGCCCGCCTACTCGACGACACAGCTTGGAAACGATCTGGGTACACAGCTATCCAATCTTGATCAGGGATTCAACAATGTGAGTCGCGTACATGCTGCGGTGGGCACCCGTTTGCGAGAACTCGATTCTCTGGGAAATGCATCCAGCGATCTGGATATCCAGTATCAGGGGTCCTTGTCCGAGCTTCAGGATCTGGACTACGCGAAAGCGATCTCCGAGTTCACCTTGCAGCAGACCTATCTGGAAGCCGCGCAAAAATCGTTTGCCCAGATCAGTGGTTTGAGCTTGTTCAACTACCTGTGACCGGTGATATGCGAGTCATTATGGCGGTCGTATTCACCTTGTCGCTTGCCGGTTGTGCAACAACCAGCTCGGTGGATCCGACTACGGGCGATCTTCGAACACAGCCTGCGGTCGTTATTCCTCCCGATAACGATATCAGTGCTGAGACCCTTGTTGGGGCGGGTGCCATCGCCGCGTTTGGTCTTCCTTCAACTGCATTCGGATTAACGGCGCCGGTTTACAGCTCGACAAATGCGGCTGTGCTTTACATTATCTATGATCCCTTGGCGCCCAACTGGACGATCAAGGAGCAGGCATTGAGTGAAGACACCTTTCACCTCGCCTTGCGCGCCAAGAGCTTCCGAACTGGAGGAGATGGCGAGGCCATCCAGATCGTGAAGCGACGAGCGCGGCAGCTTCAGCGTCTTAAAGGCTATGCGGACTATCGCATACTCGATTATTCGGAAGGAATCGAGTCAAGCACCCCGCTGACGCACCGGGTTTCCGAGGGCACGATTCAGCTCGTCAAAACGCTGATTCCGGAAGGGCGCTAGCTAGAGCATCTCAAGATGGCGCTATTTGATTACAAAGTAGCCCAGCATTGACTGCAATCCGAACTCGAACATTTGTTGAATTGGCATACTGAGGTACGACAGGCTGAGAAGGAGCGAGGAAAACCCCAACAGAATTGTCACAGGAAAACCAATAGCCAGAAGATTGAGTTGTGGTGCAACACGTACGAGTATCCCCAAGGCAATATTGGTGATCAGCATTGCCACTACAAGCGGGAGTGCCAACAAAACCCCGGACGAAAAGATTATTCCCCCTGCGCTGGCGATGTTCAACCAGGTGCTGCTTGCGGCTGCTCCAGCACCTATCGGAAGTACCGCAAAACTTTTCCCCAGCGTGGCAATGACCATGAGATGGCCGTTGATTGCCATGAATATGAGCAATGCAAGTACGCCAAGGAACTCCGATATAACCGGGGTCTGGGAGGCACTCTGCGGGTCGTATGCGGTCGCGAAGCCGAGCCCCATCTGGTTGCTGATCATCATGCCCGCCATGTCAACTGCGCTGAAGACAAGACGCATGGAGAACCCCATGGCGAAACCAATGACTATTTGTTGAGCGAGAATCAGGAGACCCATTCCGGAAGCAGGTTCGGCAACGGGAATTTGTTGCAAAGTAGGCGCGATGGCGATGGTGATGGCAAGGCCGAGCAATAGCTTGACTCGAACCGTCACGGCTGGATTGTTGAACGGTGGCGCTGCGACCAGCAACGCTAGGACGCGCGCCAGTGGGAAAAAGAAAGCGACGATCCAGGCGTTGAGTTCAGCAGTGGTCAGGCTGATCATAGGCAGTTCAGCCGATCATCTGTGGAATACTCTCGAACAGCCGTCGGATGTAGTCGACCATCATCTGTAACATCCAGGGCCCGGCCAGAATCAGCACCAGGAAGATCCCCACCAGCTTTGGAATGAACGACAGCGTTTGTTCATTAATCTGTGTTGCTGCTTGAAAGATACTGATGATCAGGCCGATAAACAGTGCCGACAGCAACAGTGGCCCCGCGAGAATCAACATCATCTCGATAGCCTGACGGCCAATATTCATGACCAGTTCAGGGGTCATGTGGCGAAGCTCATGACCAGTGAGCCCAGCAACAGATGCCAGCCATCGACCAGAACAAAAAGCATCAGCTTGAATGGCAACGCTATCATCACCGGCGACATCATCATCATTCCCATGGACATAAGCACGCTGGCGACCACCATATCGATGATCAGGAACGGAATGAAAATGATGAACCCGATCTGGAATCCGGTCTTCAATTCACTGGTGACAAAGGCCGGAATCAGGACGCGCATGGGGACATCATTGGCCGACTCAAGCTTCGGCAGGTTTGCCATTCGGGCAAAGAGAGCGATGTCAGCTTCCCGGGTTTGCTTAAGCATAAAGCCACGCAGGGGTACAGCGCCGAGTTCGACCGCTTGCACAAAGCTGATCCGGTCTTCCGAAAGCGGTTGGTAGGCGTCAACGTAAACCTTGTCCAGCACCGGTGACATGATAAAAAACGTCAAGAAGAGCGCGAGGCCAACCAGCACCTGATTCGGGGGTGACGTTTGAGTGCCCAGCGCGTGTCGAAGCAAAGATAGCACGATGATGATGCGGGTAAAACTGGTCATCATCAGCAGTGCGGCCGGGATGAACGTAAGCGCAGTGAGCGTGATCAGCGTCTGTATGGAGAGCGTGTAGGTCTGGCCGCCACCTGCGCTTGGCGTACTGGTCAGTGCAGGCAGTCCGCCGGTCTGAGCCCACGTCGCTAGTGGAGAGAGCAGCAGGAGAAGCAGGGCCAGCGGGGCAATCCAGCGAATGAGGCCCCTGGCTTTCATTTGTTGCGCTCGGTCATTTGCTTTAACCACTTGCCAAAAGGTTTTTCGTCGCTGTTGGCTGCCGGGATCTCGCCCTTGGGAAGTGTAAGCAGCGTTTTGATCTGCCCTGGGACAATGCCGATCACAATCCAGGTGTCTTCAACTTCAACGAGGACGATGCGCTCCCGGACACTGATCATCAAACCGCCTACGATTCGCATGGGGCCAGCGTTGCCAAAGCTTCTGCCTCCATTGAGCTTGCGCAGGAAGTAAGCGCCAAAGAACAGGATCCCGATTATTACTGTCAGGCCGATAAGCATTTGAATCAGGGCCGTACCGGACACGCCAGGCGTCTCGACTGCGGCGTTTTGCGCAAACGAGAGATCGGAAAGCAAAGCAAGCGCCATAAAGCAAGGGCCGCTTATGCGAAGGGGAAGAAATCCGGGATGTCGAATCAAGTCAGTCGGCCATGGATACACTCTGGCCGCTATCTTAATGCATGCCGGCTGCTGGTGAAACTCTGATGCGGGCTATAACTCCGCTGAAAGTTTCAACGCCCGATCTTCCGCATGCGCTCGGAAGGTGTGATGATGTCGGTGAGACGGATACCGAATTTGTCATTGACGACAACCACTTCACCTTGAGCAATGAGTGTTCCATTGACGAAAACGCTCATCGGTTCGCCGGCCATTGCGTCAAGTTCAACCACCGAGCCGTGAGCCAGTTGAAGAAGGTTCTTGATGGTGATTTTCGTTCGACCGAGTTCGACAGCCATCTGAACCGGGATGTCCAGAATCATGTCGAGTTCGTTCATCATCGATGCTTTGCCGTCTGTTTCCCCAAAGGCAGGAAATATTTGCGCTGTTTGTGCCTGCGCTACCGGAGCTGCCTCGGCAATGGCCTGTTCGGCCATTGCTGCGGCCCAATCGTCTTCGGCGGCGCTCCCGGCTTCGCTGTTTTCGGTATCGTCAGTCATGCTCTACTCCCAGAGCGACATCCTCGCTCTCTGGTGTTATGAATCGTTCGATCTTGAGGGCGTATTGACCGCCCTGCTGACCGTAGCGGCATTGCATCAGTGGAACATCATCGACATTGGCGATGATCACGTCCGGAATGCTGATCGGAATGATGTCGCCGGACTTCATTTTGAGGATCTGATTGAGTGTGACTGTCGTTGTAGCGAGTTGAGCAGCGATTTCGACCTCCGCATTTTTCAGCTGATTACGTAGCATGACGATCCAGCGTTGGTCGGTTGATAACTGGTCGCTTTGCATTGTGCTATAGAGCAGATCACGAATCGGTTCGATCATCGAGTAGGGGAAACAGATGTGCATATCGGCAACCGTGCCGCCAAACTCCAGCGAGAATGTCGTTGAGATAACGATTTCGGACGGGGTGGCGATATTGGCAAACTGCGAGTTCATCTCGGAGCGAATGTATTCGAAGGAGATATCGAATACGGGTTTCCATGAGCGTGCGTATTCTGTGAACACAACGCCCAGAAGCCCCTGAATGATGCGTTGTTCGGTTGGTGTGAAATCGCGGCCCTCGACACGCGTGTGGAAACGGCCGTCACCACCAAACATGTTATCGACGACGAGAAATACCAGGTTGGGATCAAGTACAAAGAGCGATGTGCCACGCAGCGGTTTGGCGGCGACCAGGTTCAGATTGGTCGGCACCACCAGATTGCGGATGAATTCACTGTATTTCTGAACGCGGATTGGACCGACCGATATGTCGGTCGAGCGATGCATGAAGTTGAACAAACCAATACGAAGATAGCGGGCGAACCGTTCGTTGATGAGTTCAAGCGTCGGCATGCGCCCGCGGACGATGCGCTCCTGAGTTCCCAGATTGTAGGATCGGGCACCAGCCTCATCGTCCTCGGAGGTTTCAGCCTGGTCCGTCTCACCGGTGACACCCTTGAGTAGAGCGTCAACCTCGTCCTGGGAGAGAAAGTCGGTGGCCATTGTGTGCTACTGGATTATGAAAGAGGTAAACAGCACTTCCCTGACCGGGCCTTCGCCCTTGTTGGCGTAGGGATCGAGAATGCCATTCATCAAATTGCGAACCTCGTTGGCCAGGGTTTCCTTGCCTTCTTTGGTCATCAGTTCAGCGGCTTTTTTCCCGGACAGAAGCAGCATCACATTGTTTCGTATTTTTGGCGCGTACATGTTGAGTTTTTCGCCGACATGCGCATCGTCGACCTCGACCGAAATCATCAGTTGCAGAAACTGGTCCCCATTCTCCGGAACAAGATTCACTGTAAACGCGTCAAGCGCGACATAGACCGGAATGACTTCCTTGCCCTTCTTGCCGGATTTTTCCATTTCGGCGGAAGTGGCTCCATCTTCGCCGTCATGTGCGCTACGTGCCTTGAGCAAGAGGAAGGCGGCGGCACCACCAATCACCAGAACCAGCACAACGACAATGGCGATGATGATCAGCAGCTTTTTGCTCTTCTTCTTTGGCGGCGCTGCTTCTGCGACCTCTGCTTCAGGCTTGGCTTCTTTGGCCATCCGCTATTCCTCCCTCCGATTTTCAGTGTTCCCAAGTTTCCGGCTGAATCGTGTTGCTCATCGCTATAGATTCTGCATTCTGCCATGCTGCAGGCAGAGCGCCGGGCATGGAGTTCAGGCGAAAATATCGATCAGTCCATTTCCCCGCGATACAGAAAACGCTCTTCCTTGCAGCGCGCCAGCCGAGTCTGCCACAAGTATAGCCCTATCGGCCATCCCCGCGGATGAGTTCCGGCCTCCCTCCCAGCCCCCGGCGTGCTGTCCGGATGACTGCGCGCTGACATTGGTCTGTCCCAACTCGATACCGGCAGTGGCGAACATTTCCCGCAGTTTTGGTAGCGCCGATTCGATGGCTTGCCGGGTATCTCCGTTTGCTGAAACGAAGGACACCACCGCGTTACCCTTGTCCAGGTTAACCGATACCTCTATCGGGCCCATTTGTGGGGGGTTCAGGCTGAGTTGGGCAGTGTGCTTGTTGTTCGTGGTTAGCCACATGATCTTCTGACTGAAGTCCCCAGCCCAGGCTTGATCACGGACTGGCGTTGGAATGGGCAGCGAGACTGTGCTTTGTGCCGGGAGATTTCCTGCGATACCAGGTGTGTTACCCGTCAAAGCCATGGCAGAATTCGGAAGAGCGTCGGCCGAAGTCTTGCCCGAAACGACTTGCTCCGCACGTGTCGAAGCAAGTGGGTCGACGGCAAATTTTGCCGGTTTGTTATCAACGGTTGGTGCTTGGGATACTTCGGACTCGGACCCGAGTGCCCCGGTTTTGCCTTCGGGCTTAGGATTCGCTCCAGCAGCCAAGGGTACTTGCAGTGCCGATATCGAGTCAGTGCTTGCCTTGTCGATCTTGCCGGCATCAGGAAGGGAAACAGACCCGTTCAGCCCAGCCTCCTGTGGGGCAACCACCAGCCCGGCAATGAGTGAGGCGTCGTCGGTCGCTGCGGGCTCGGTTGCGGGCAAGGGAGTACGCGCAACGGCGTTCGGGAGGGCCTCGGCAACGATCGGTGCCAATTGACCGAACAGTAAGCTAGCGAAGTCCAGTCCGGCCACGGAATTGTCGTCGCCAGCGACGCTGTCGGCAGCCGTGGCTTGCGTCTGGTTGGGCAGCGTTGAAACTATAGTAACTGACATGGACAATCCTTGAGGGCACGTGTTGCGTCAAGTAACGCAATATTTATGCCAGCCAGTAGTTTGTGGCCTCTTTGTAAGGGAATGCCGTGACCAAGCCGATTGAAGCTTTGCTATTCGGTTTGAGGTGAATCGTCATCGGTCTTGCCGCGTGCGGCAAATTCATCCTGGGTCTTCTGCTCCCGCTTTAGCTCCAGATTGGTTTCGTTGACGTAGTGGCGTTCGGAAAGCGTATCGAAAGCCTTGAGTTTCGTTCGTTGTTGCTGCCAATGCGTCTGGCCTTCTGCGGTGTTTTGTATCTGCAAGGCGACGGTCTGTAGCTGCGAATCGATGGCTTCGTCAAGACGGTTGAGAAATTCCTGGTAGTTGTGCCACTCGCGCTGAGCCAATCCGTTCTGTGCGGCCTGTTTGAAGCGCACCGCGTATTCCTCGCGATACTGCCGCAGCATGTCCAGTTTGCTTTTCGCGTTGCGCTCACTGGAAATCAATTGCGCGAGGCGATGTGTTGCATCATCGGCTCGAACTTGCATCAATTCGAGTACGATTTGCAGGGCGAAAGGTTTGGTCACTCCAGACCTCGGGGTTGAGTAGCGAACAAAGCGTAAAGCTGTTCTTCGCTGGTGGAGAACTCGGCTTTCTCGCTCAGGGACTGCTGCAGGAACCCTTCGAACGCCGGGTAGAGTTTGATCGCCTGATCAAGCAAAGGGTCGGAGCCTGCAGCATAGGCGCCAACACTGATCAGGTCGCGAGAGCGCTGGTAGCGCGAATAGAGCTGCTTGAAGTGGCGGATCTGGTCCAGGTGATCAGGTGGGATCAGATTGACCATGGCGCGTGAGATCGATTGTTCGATATCGATGGCCGGATAATGCCCGGCGTCGGCCAGCGTTCGCGAAAGAACCACGTGACCATCGAGAATGGCGCGTGCTGCATCGGCTATCGGATCCTGCGGATCGTCACCTTCGGTGAGCACCGTATAGAAGGCGGTGATCGAACCACCCGCATCGGCACCATTGCCCGCGCGCTCGACAAGTTGGGGAAGCCGGGCAAAAACCGACGGAGGATAGCCTCGGGTGACCGGCGGCTCGCCAATGGCCAGTGCAATTTCGCGTTGAGCCATGGCGTAGCGGGTGAGCGAATCCATGATCAGTAGGACATGCCGGCCCTGATCGCGAAAATATTCAGCAATCGATGTGGCGTAGGCGGCACCCTGCAGACGAAGCAGCGGACTGACATCTGCCGGAGCGGCGATGACGACGGACCGGCGCAGGCCTTCTTCGCCAAGAATCTGTTCGATGAACTCTTTCACTTCTCGACCGCGCTCGCCAATCAGGCCTACGACAATGATCTCGGCCGTCGTATACCGGGCCATCATCCCGAGCAGGACGCTCTTGCCGATTCCGGAACCGGAAAAAAGTCCCATGCGTTGTCCACGACCAACCGTCAGTAGCGCGTTGATCGCGCGAACGCCAACATCAAGGGGTTGTTCGATCGGCGCGCGCGACATCGGGTTGATAGGACGGCTCTGTAGCGGGCGCAAAGTGTCCGCCGTGAGTGGGCCGTATTTGTCTAGCGGTCGGCCGGCACCATCAATAATCCGGCCGAGCAGTTCATTGCCAACGGGAAGCAGTTTGGCGCGATCAATGGCTCGTCGCCGGGCGGGCGGGGGTTGTCCCATTCTTGGCGGAGCCGTTGGTGTTTCCAGCGCAACGACCTTGGCGCCGGGCGACAAGCCATACACGTCCTCGGTCGGCATAAGAAACAAGCGCTCACCGTTGAATCCGACTACCTCCGCCTCGATTGGCGACCCGCCGACAGGCAAAATGCGGCACGAACTGCCAAGCGGCAATTTGAGGCCTGAAGCTTCCATGACCAGTCCGTTAATTCGTGTCAGATGGCCGCTTGGCAGCAGTGGTGTGGCCAGGCTGGCTGCCTCGCGGCAGTTATCGAGAAAACCGCTCCAGCCTGCCAGATGCTCGTTAGCAAAGACGTCGTTCATGGGAGCACGCGTTTCATGGTTTGTCATCGAGCCAGTCCTGGTTGATTCCGATGGACTCGATCACGCGTCGCCAACGTGTTTCCAGGGTGGCATCAACTTCACTTGCGCCGAGTTCAACCCGGCATCCGCCAGCGCTCAACGTGGTGTCTTCGATAATGCGCCAGTTGTTATGTGCGAGCTGATCGCCAAGGTGGGTGCGAATCAGTTCGGCATCGTCAGGATGGACGACAAGCGCCGGGTGTCCGGAATGCGGATGGAGGATGGCGACCGCCTCCTTGACGACGGGAAGCAGTAGCTCCGGCTTGACGCGCAGGCTCTGGCGCAATACCTGACTGGCGACTTCCAGTGCGGTAGCCAGCAACTGGTCGGCGACGTGTTGATCAAGTCCCCTCAGCGATTGTTGCAGGCTTGTCATGAGGGCATTGATCTTTGCAGCACCGGCTCGCGCCTCAGCGAGGCCTTCCGCATGGCCGGATGCAAAACCCTGCTGGTGCGCCTCGATATGCATACGCTCAATTTCGGCCGCCGTCGGCAGGGCAACCGGTGTTTGTTCGGTCTGATCCGCAGTTTCGGTCGATCTGTTGTCGTTTCCCTGAGCCGATCTGGATTCCTCAGCGCGTTCGCCTTCCTGCCTTTCCTCGTCAAATGCGGCAACCTCCCAGCGCTGATAGGCGGTGAGCATCTCTTTGGGAACAAAGCCGGTCATCAGCGCAGCGTACTCAAATCATCGCTTCGCCACCCGCGCCGCCAAGCACGATCTGGCCTTCGTCTGCCAGACGGCGGACGATCTTGAGAATTTCCTTCTGTTCGCCCTCGACTTCGGAGAGGCGCACCGGACCGCGCGATTCGAGATCCTCGCGCAGCATTTCAGCAGCACGTTGAGACATGTTCTTGAATATCTTCTCGCGCAATGGCTCGGACGCGCCCTTCATCGCCAGAATCAGCGAGTCGGACTGAATTTCGCGCAGGAGCAACTGGATGCCGCGGTCGTCCAGGTCCAGCAGATTCTCGAAAACAAACATTTCATCGAGTATCTTTTGTGCGAGGTCGGGGTCGTATTCACGGATCGAATCCACAACCGTGGTTTCATTGGCAGTGCCCATGAAATTGAGTATTTCAGCGACCGCACGCACGCCTCCCATGGCCGACTTCTTGATGTTGGCAGAGCCGGAGAGAAGGCGAAGCATGACGTCATTGAGCTCCTTCAGTGCCTCCGGCTGAATGCCTTCAAGTGTGGCGATGCGCAAGATCACATCGTTGCGCAGACGTTCGGTGAAGTGGTTCAGTATGTCGCTTGCGTGGTCGTTCTCAAGATGAACGAGAATGGTGGCGATGATCTGCGGGTGCTCGTTGCGTATGAGATCGGCGACGGTGGGAGCATCCATCCACTTGAGGCCTTCGATGCCATTGGTATCGCCGCCCTGGAGTATCCGCGAAATCAGGTTGGACGCCTTGTCATCGCCCAGGGCCTTGGTCAGCACCGAGCGGACGTAGGCGTCGGTATCCACGTGGACTGCGGCAGAGTCGCGGGCCGTCTTGCGGAAATCGGCCAAGACATCTTCCACTTGCGTGCGAGGCACCGATTTGAGGGAAGCCATGGCGTGCCCCAGTTTCTGCACTTCTTTCGGACCGAGGTGCTTGAGTACTTCGGAGGCAAAGTCCTCACCAAGCGCAATCAGCAGGATTGCGCTTCTTTCTATGCCGTCTTCAGCTGGCATTGGAGCTTGTCCAGTCCTTGATGATGTTCGCTACGACCTTGGGATCCTGCTGGGCGAGGTCGCGTGCCTGCGCGAGTTTGCGTTCCAGAGTTTCTGCGGCGGAGGGCGTTTGGTCGTCGTCGTCGCCTGCCACGATATTGATCTGCTCGCCCAAGGGCTTGCTTGCCCGTCTGGGCGGGGTTTCAAGCATATTCTTGCCCAGCGGGATAACCACCTTGAACAGCAGGAAGGCGACAATGGCAGCGATGGCACCATATTTGAACACGTCTTTGACTAGCGAAATAATGTCCGGGTCTTTCCACAGCGGGATTCCAGAATCGTCCCGGTCGATGGCCGTGAATGGAGCATTGGCCACGGAGACGGTGTCGCCACGCTCCTTGTTGAACCCCATGGCCTCCTTGACCAGCTCGTTGATCTGTTTCATTTCGGGATCGGCAAGCGGCTTCGAAACGCCTTTGGCATCCTTACGGTGATTGATTACGACCGCAGCCGACAGGCGCTTGATCGTACCAACGGATTGTTTGGTGTGACGAATCGTCTTGTCGACCTCGTAGTTGATCGTTGAGTCCTTCCGGGTGCTGATCGGTTGGGCAACGCTGGCGATCGGCGCCTGAACTCCGGCGGCGTCAAGCTGACCCGGTAAGGGTTTGCCGGCAGGGGGAGTTGGTCCTGCGCCGGGTACGGCCGGTTGCGTCAGCGGGGCAGTTGCGGGAACAGGCGGCTGGTTGCTCAAGGCCCCCGGTATGCCTTGCGCCGACGGTGTGGCACTCGCCGATTCGCTGGTTTGCTGGCTACGAATGCTGACGTCTGGCGGAGTGGTGTTCGGGCGGTGGGTTTCGGCCGTTTGCTCGCTCTGAGAGAAATCGACATCCGCGGCGATCTGAACACGTGCATTTCCCTGTCCGACGATAGGCGAAAGGATGTCGTCGACGCGCTTGATGGCGTTCGCCTCGATTTCCCGAACGTACCTGATTTGAGTCGGATCGAGTCCAACTTCCATCAGTTTGCTCTTCAACTGAGAGAGCATCGCTCCGCTCTGGTCAATCAGCGTGACTGCAGAGAAAGCAAGATTTGGTACGCTGGCAGCGACCAGATTCTGAATGCCGGCGATCTGGGAGGGTTCCAGCATGCGCCCGGGGTACAGGTTGAGCAAGACTGACGCCGAGGGTTTCAGTTCTTCACGTACAAAAACGCTCGGCTTGGGTATCGCCAAGTGCACGCGGGCCGACTGGACGGCGCCAATCGATTGGATCGTGCGCGATAGCTCGCCTTCAAGGCCGCGCTGATAATTGACCTGTTCGGCAAACTGGCTGATGCCGAACTTCTGGTTTTCCATGAGTTCGAAACCGACACCGCCACTTTTCGGCAGGCCTTGCGAGGCAAGGCGCAGACGTACTTCATGCACTTTTCCGCCGGGGATCAGAACGGCACCGCCACTATCACTGAATTTGTACGGGACGTTCATCTGATCAAGGGCGGCGATGATTGCCCCGCCGTCACGTTCAGAGATGTTGGAGAAAAGGATTCGGTAATCCGCATGCTTGAGCCAGGTGCTGGTGGCAACGACCAAGGCGACGATGGCGGCGAGCGAAACCAGTAGCAGAATCTTTTGCTGGTTGCTCAGGCGCGTCAGTGCAAAACGCAGGCGATCAGTTAGATTGTCTGCGCCCGCTGAAGTATTGGTGTTGGTTCCGGTTGCCGCCATGCTTGCGATAATGAATTAACTCTGCGATTAATCAAGCAAAAAGCGAAAAGCATTGAGATTTCTTCTGCTATTGTAGCTGTTAACTGCACGGGATTTTCCATCGAATGAATGAAGTGGCGCAAATACCGGCTCCGGAACTGAAGGCCCAGGAATTACAGCGCGCGTTCGACGTTTTCAATCAGGTTTCGCTCGAGCTAACTCAGGCGTATGAGGGGTTGCAGGGCCGCGTTGAATCGTTGACCGCCGAGTTGGCGGTGGCCAACGGCGAACTCCGCCGACAATACCAGGAGAAAGAAGCACTTTCAGAGCGCCTTTCCCTGTTACTTAATGCCTTGCCCGCCGGCGTGGTCGTTCTTGACAGCGTCGCGCTTGTCAGTGAAGCCAATCCCGTTGCCCGGCAGATGCTGGGACACGCCATCGTTGGGAGCGATTGGCCGACGCTGGCAAGGACAACGCTGGTTGCGACCGACGCTCCGGACGAGTGGCTACTTGGAGCGCGGCGTGTTGCAATCGCTGAGAGTCCGCTTGACTCAGCCGGTGGACGCCTGTTGCTGATACATGACATCACGGCTGCCCATGAACTCAAGGCCAAGCTTGAGCGCAATCAAAGGCTGGCGGCGATGGGCGAGATGGCCGCATCGCTGGCGCACCAGTTGCGAACGCCGCTGGCGACCGCATTGCTCTATAGCGCCAATCTGGCACAACCTGACCTTGCTGATGCAGCACGAACACGCTTTGCCGGCAAGGCCACCGAGCAACTGAAACGCCTTGAGCGGCTGATTCAGGACGTTCTGCTCTTCGCACGGGGCGAGAGTATCGGACGTGATGTCATACCTGCCGCGTCTTTGATAGCCGATGCCGCACAGATGATGGAGCCATTGTGCTTGGCGAAAGCGGTCAGTTTCCGTGTCACATCCGAAGTTGGCAACTCTATAATCACGGGGAGTCGGAAAGCGCTGAGTGGCGCACTTCTGAACCTGCTGGAGAACGCCTTGCAGGCATGTGAGGGGCGTGATGAATGCGTCGCCGAGGTGAAGCTGGATGCGCGTACCAGTGGAAGGTACTTGAGAATCAGTGTGCGCGATACCGGCGGCGGCATCGCGCCTGAAGCGCATGAAAGGGTCTTCGAGCCCTTCTTTACCACGCGCGGTCAAGGAACGGGACTTGGTTTGGCGATTGCGCTTGGAGTTGCTCGTGCCCACGGCGGTAGCATCGAAGTCAATTCAGTGCCGGGTCAGGGATCAGAATTCGTCATGTTGTTACCAGTCGGGAAGGTAGACCAGCAGAATTTCGAAGACAGTAATTAGGTGCACGAGTACGCAGGCACGCAGAGCGCCATGAAGGATTGACTGCCTTGAGTGCCTGTAGCATCAACCGACGGAAGGGCCACAATGAATACCAACGCCAAGGTTGACTGGAGAGTATGAGCTCGGGATTGCCGATACTGATCGTCGAAGACGATCCGAATTTGCGCGAAGCGGTGTGCGATACGCTCGAGCTTGCCGGGCAGGCCGTCGTTTCCGCTCAAGGTGGCGAGGAGGCGCTCAAGTTGCTCGATGCGCAGGCGGTGGCGCTGGTCGTCAGCGATGTGCGCATGATGCCCATGGATGGCATAAGCTTGCTCAAGGAGATTCGCAGCCGTTTTCCGCATCTCCCCGTTGTGCTGATGACTGCCTTTGCCGATGTCGACCGGGCGGTTGAGGCCATGCGTTCCGGCGCGTGTGATTTCCTGCTCAAGCCTTTCGAGCCGAGGTCCTTGCTTGAGCATGTGGCGCGTTACCGACTGCCTGAAACAATGGATGATGACCGGGTGATTGCCACCGATCAGGTCACCCGCAACCTCTTTGCCTTGGCGATGCGCGTGGCGCAGACCGATACGACGGTGCTGCTGACCGGGGAAAGCGGAGTTGGCAAGGAAGTGGTTGCGAAATACATCCACAACCATTCCGCCCGGTGTTCGGGGCCGTTCGTCGCCATCAACTGTGCGGCCATTCCGGACAATCTGCTTGAAGCGACGCTTTTCGGCTACGAGAAAGGTGCGTTTACCGGCGCTCAACAGTCACAGGCCGGAAAGTTCGAGCAGGCACAAGGTGGAACGCTCTTGCTCGACGAGGTGACCGAGATGCCCCTGGGGCTGCAGGCCAAGCTGCTGCGGGTTCTCCAGGAGCGCGAAGTGGAGCGGGTGGGTGGCAAGAAGCCGGTTGCTCTCGACATTCGCATTATTGCTACATCCAACAGGGATATCGCCGACGCTGTAGCCAAAGGGGTTTTCCGGGAAGACGTCTATTACCGGCTCAACGTGTTCCCCTTGTTGATCCCCGCCTTGTGTCAGCGCCGCGAGGACATTGTTCCACTGGCGCGACGGTTCCTGGCCGAACACGGTGGTCGTTCCGGACGAACCGGGTTGCGCCTCGCGCCGTCTGCGGAGGAAGCCCTATACAGCCATTCATGGCCCGGAAACGTGCGGGAACTGGAAAACGTCATGCAGCGTGCCGTCATTCTTGCCGCGGGTGAAGTCGTCGGTGTTGACGAGTTGCACCTGTTGGCCTCGGCGTCCTTAACCCGGGCCGCTAGGCAGGGTGCTATGGTCGAAGCGGCGATTCCTGCGTCTCCTGCAGCACTGTCAGACGGGCAAAGAACGGATAATATGAGGGACTTGGAGCGTGAGCATATACTGGAGACACTGGCTGCGGTTGGTGGATCGCGAAAACTCACGGGCGAGCGACTCGGAATGTCGGAACGAACCTTGCGGTACAAGCTCAAACAGTACCGTGAGGCAGGTTTGTTCGACGAGTAAGCACCGATTCGGATGTGGCATGGGTGGTCTGGCGCATTTCTTGCGGATGCTCGTGTGTCAAGTGAATGGAGGTACAGATGGATACCCAGGGTATTGATCAGATGCTAAGCGTTCTGCGCGCGACGGCAGCACAGGCCGGTGGCCGCACAACCGAGGCGCAGAGCCCCCCGGCGGGCGGGGCGGACTTTGCACAAATACTTCAGAACTCGATAGCGCAGGTCAGTCAGACGCAGCAGCAGGCGGAAGGTATGGCGGCAAATTTTGCCGCTGGAGACGGCAACGCCAATCTGCACGATGTGATGATCTCCCTGCAGAAAGCCAATATTTCGTTTCAGGAAATGGTGCAGGTGCGCAACAAACTGGTGTCGGCCTATCATGACGTGATGAACATGCAGGTATAGCACCTGTTTCCGCTTCAGCTAACAACGGCACCTTAGAGGTGCCGTTTCTTCTCTGGCCTCAAAGCATGCCGTTCAGTTGTGCCTTGCGTTCACGCTCGACGCGCGTGATGTAACGCTGAAGCATGGTCAGTCGAAGCGCAGGCAAGTCTACGAATTCGCAACCCAGCCGAACCAGACGCGACCCATTTCGCGTCGTAACAGAAAACAGCGTGCGTACGCTCAGCGTAGCCACCAGCAAGCCCTCGTTTGGCAACATCACTTTGCAGTCGCGCAGGGTGTCCCCCTTCTGAAAGAATTGGGCCTGTTCCGGCGTTACCATCAGACCCACACCACCGCCACTGACATCCACCAGCGGCAATTCGACGTGATGTGCACTGTTGTCGTTGCGTCTGACCATAGCCTTGAGCTTGACCGGATTGGCGATAGGCGTCGACAGCCGGAAAAACTCGCGGCGTTGCAGGCGGAGCAGGGTTTCCGGCACCGAGCCGCGGAAAGCTGCGCGTCCTTCGCTTTGCGTTGGCGACAGTTTGTTCAGGCTGAACTGAACCTTCACTTTGTCGATTTTCGTCGTGAATATCAGCCTTTTAGCCAGCAACGCCCTTTGGTTCATTTCCTTATCGCCGCCAATGTCGAGGATGAACTCCCGATTGTCAGCAATCAGGGCGATCATCGAAGAGAGCAGGAAAGAACGACCCTCGTCGAAATGGACGGTGATCATTGCGCCTTTACTGATGAGGACGCGAAGAATGGCAAGAATTTCCGACTGCGAGTGCAACAAGAATCTGCTGTATTCGTCGGAGTAATCGAGTTCAAATTGCGGTGGCGAAGAATCTGAGTCTGGCTGAATTTCGGTCTCTGCCATTTTCCATCCTGATATTGGCTTGCGAGAATGAGTTTAAAGCAAATCCCGCTGCTGAGAAAAGAGAGGGCTGCCTCCCCAAGACTGTCGCAACTCACTTCGACTGGACCGTATGCATTAGGCTCTATTTGACGACCTCCTATGTACTTGAGCATTAAAGGGCATTTGGGACTAAACTTTGACTTGTCCTATTCATGACTTGAGTCCTTTCACAATGAATCCCTCTTCACCAAATCTCTATTGTCGGGTCGTCCTTGCCTGGGTGCTGGCTATTGCATTCCTCATTCCTGCACCGGCCATGGCGGCTGCTGAGAACTTGGAGAACGCTGATAGCGGCAAGCCCTTCGCCAGTGTCTGGCGTCTACGCGGGGATGTCTATGCCACGGGCAAACGCGGGTCATCGCGTAAATTGCAGGAAGGCAGCACGGTTTACGTTGGCGAAAAAGTGCGTGCCACGCCCAACAGCGAAGCGGTATTGAAGACCGGCGATGCCGGCATCGTCGCCGTGCGCCCGGGCGCCGAGTTCATTGCGGAGCGCTTCGCCGCCGAGGGGAAAGCTTCGGATCACCAGATCCTGCGCCTGATCACCGGCTCCCTGCGCGTCATCAGCGGTTGGATCAGCAAGCTGAACCGCGGCGAGCATCAGGTCGTTACGCCTTCCGCCACCATCGGCATTCGCGGCACCGACCATGAACCTTACGTGTTGCCAGCCGAAATGGCCAGCGCCACTTGGCAGCAGGGTACCTATGACAAAGTCAATCGTGGTGCCACTGAGCTCGACGCCAACGGTGGCAACGTGGTCATCGACAGCGGCAAGGTAGGTTTCGCCCGGGATCCGCATTCTGCAGGCGCGCGGACCAGGGGGCTGATGACCCTGTTGTTTCCCGTGGTTCTGGCCAAGGTTCCCGAGTTCTTTGTTCCGGGTGGATTCGACCAGGAAATCGACCGTTACTCGGAAGCCGCCGATGCGATCAGCCAGAAGCAGTTGGACGCACGCGTCGGCAAGGTGAAGCCCGCACCTGTTCAGAAGGTCGCGCCCGCGCCGGAAACGATTGCAGTTCCTGAAACGCGGATTAGCGAAGCGCAAGTGACTGACAAGGGCTGTTCGCCGCTCGCCATCGGCCGTGCGTGGCTCAACCGCTTTGACCGCGCCATTGAAGGTCGCGACATCAAGACAATTCTCGACCTGTTTGCACCGGAAATCGTAGTTAAGGCCATTGTGCGCAGTGGCGGGGGTACGTCCACCCTCGAATTCGGTCGTGTGGAGTTTGTTCAAAGCACGCTGGATGCCGTTACCGGACTCAAGGATTACCAGCAGCGCCGGGTTTCGCTTGAGGCTGCTTTGGTCGAGGGCGAATCCGTGACAAGCTGCAAGCGGGTGGTCGTCACTTCGATGGCTATCGAACAGGGTTTGATGAATGGTCGGCCCTATCATTTCGAGGCGCTCGAGGAATATCGGCTCGAACAGCGCAAAGGCGAGTGGGTGGCGGTGAAGGCGCAGACGACGCAGCGTTGACGTTGACTTCGGTGTTGTCGTGAACGAGGGCTCACTGTCCGCCCGTCTGCCACTGCGCAAACGGTCGGCGTGAGCTTCCGGGCATACGCGATACTTGGCCTGGAAAGAAAAACGGCCCGAGAGACTCGGGCCGTTTTGCCGTTACGAACTTTCTTGTTGAAGCGACTCAGTGACCGGATGCCCCTGCTGCACCGAACCCGGTTTCCGAGCGGACCTTTTGCGCCGGGTAGAGCGAGCGTTCAAGCTGCGCCTGCTTGCTGTTGTCCATCTTCGAAACCAGGTAGATGGTCAGAAATGCAGCACTCATCGAGAACAGGCCCGGCGAGGAATACGGGAACAGCGCGGAACCCTTCGGATTGCCCATCACCGCTTCCCACACCGAAGCGGAGACGATGGTCAGGATCACCGAACTGAGCAGGCCAACGACCCCTCCGGCGACCGCGCCCTTGGTCGTACAATCCTTCCACAGCACGGACATGAAGAGCACCGGAAAGTTGGCCGAACAGGCGATGGCGAAGGCCAGCATTACCATGTAAGCAACGTTCTGTTTCTCAAAGGCGATGCCGAGAAAAACGGCGACGATGCCCAGGCAGATGGTGGTGATCTTGGACACTCGCAATTCGTGTGCCGAGTCCGTTTGCCCTTTCTTGAACACCGTCGCGTAGAGGTCGTGCGACACGGCGGAGGCACCTGACAGCGTCAGACCCGACACTACCGCCAGGATGGTGGCGAATGCCACGGCGGAGATGAAGCCGAGAAAGACGTTGCCGCCGACGGCGTTGGCCAGATGGATGGCAGCCATGTTTCCGCCGCCTTTCAGACCCTTGGCGAGATCACCATCGACGTAGTACAGCTCGGGCGCCTGCGTGAGCATGACGACAGCACCGAAACCGATGATGAAGGTCAG
>NZ_FLQY01000138.1 GCF_900089945.1 Candidatus Propionivibrio aalborgensis
GCCACGGGTGCCGATGTGTCAATGCTCATGCAGGCGGTGCAGCGTGATGTGCGCGAGAAGTTCGGCGTTGAATTGACCCCGGAGCCGATCATTCTCTGAGCTGGCGTCAGCGGAATTCCTGCTGTTTCAGGTGGGGCTATTCTGCCTTCTCGAACTTTACCTGCCCGTACATTTCGGGGTGCTTGGTGACGATCCAGTATCCGGCTTCGGACTCGGCGCGTTCCCAGGTTGCCGCACGCAGCGAGATGCTCTGCATGCCGCCTTCTTCCTGCGGCCATTCAAGCGTGTAACTGCGAAAGCCGCCCCGTTCCTGCAAGCGGATCTGGCGTGTCCAGCGCGGCGGCTCTCGGCGCAGTGTCGAAGTCGGACTGGTTTCCGGATGTTCGATTCGTAGTCTGAAAAGCGGCCCCAAGCCGCGATGCTGAATGATGTACTCACGATCCTTTGTGATCTCTTCAATGAGTTGCCAGTCGGGGCAGGCTTCGACGATAGCACCGATGGATTGTCCCTGGTCGTCGCGAACAATCTCCGCTGCAACGTCATAAGTGATTTCCGCACTCTCGACAAGATCATGCCAGGGTAGGCCGTGTCGGGTCGGTGGCGGGAAGGGAAGCGGCCGTTTTCCTTCCCTGATTCGGGCAAAAAGCGCCGATTTGATAACATCTTCCAGTTCGATCAGGGGGAAGGCCGAGCGCGGTTGCGAAGGAAAACTGCCGGCGCCCATGTAGCCCACATTCCACAGTGTCTTCAACCACTCCGCTGCGTCAAGTGCCACTTGCGCCAGCTGGGCATCAAATTCGGTGCTTTCCGTTGCACCGGCTTCAGTCAGCCCGGACAGTAATTCGGCCTCGCGCATTCGTGCGCGCATGCACTCCTGAAACAAACTGCCTACCCATTCAGCGTCAGCGGGAGAAAGCTGCTCAATGCGTTCGGCGAAGTTCATCAATTCATCGGCGTCAAGCGGGTCGACAGAATCGAGTGGCATTTCATCATTCATCATGGGGTTCGTGTCCCGGGTTGTTGAGGCAAGTTTAACCCCTCGCGTCAGCTTCGGATAGCGGCCCTGGGAGCGTCGGAGAGCGACCTTGTCCCGGCGGCTGGCGTGAAAATCCGTTAGAATCCTCCTCTTGGTGAGCAGTGGTCTGGAACTCTGGAGTCAGTAGTGATCGGCAAAACGGTATTGGTGACCGGTGCAGCTAAGCGGGTTGGGTGCTCAATCGCCCGAGAATTGCATGCTTCGGGTGCCAACATCATGGTGCATTTCCGTAGTATGGCGGATGCGGCCGAAGCGCTGACAGCCGAATTCAATTCTGCGTGACCAAGGTCTGCTCTTTGTCAGCAGGCCGACCTATTGAATATCGACGCACTATCCGCCCTTGTGACAACCACGGTTGCACATTTTGGGCGCCTGGACGCGCTGGTCAACAACGCGTCAAGTTTTTTTGCAACACCGTTTGGCGAGATCAATGAGGCGGTCTGGGACGATCTTGTCGGCAGCAATTTCAAGGCACCACTATTTCTGACCCAAGCGGCAGCGCCACATCTGAAAACGGTACATGGTGCTGTAGTCAACATCACCGATATTCATGCCGAAAGGCCGATGGCCGGATTTTCGTTGTACTGTGCAGCCAAGGCGGGGCTGCTCGGGCTTACGCGTGCGCTGGCCATTGAACTGGCGCCGGAAGTGCGTGTCAATGCAGTAGCGCCGGGGCCGATACTGTGGCCTGACGACAG
>NZ_FLQY01000139.1 GCF_900089945.1 Candidatus Propionivibrio aalborgensis
GATACCTATTCAATCGTCAAGGAAAAGATCCCTGAAGGAAAGACGACGTGCTCCTTGTGCTCCCGCCTGCGGCGTGGGGTGATTTACCGTACCGCGAGGGAACTGGGTGCCAACAAGATCGCCCTCGGCCATCATCGAGACGACATCGTACACACCCTGTTCCTCAACCTGCTGTTTGGTGGAAAACTGAAGGCCATGCCGCCTAAACTGGTCACCGATGACGGTACGCTTGTCGTTATCCGCCCGCTGGCTTACTGCAACGAGCGCGACATCGCGCGCTTTGCGCGCGGCATGGCGTATCCGATCATTCCGTGCAATTTGTGCGGTTCGCAGAACAACCTTCAGCGACAGAAAATTCGCGAGATGATGGCTGACTGGGACCGCCGTTATCCAGGGCGAACCGAGTCGGTATTCACGGCGTTGCAGAATGTTGTGCCATCGCATTTGGCGGACAATTCGTTGTTTGATTTCAAAGGACTCCAAGTCGGCGCCGAGCTGGCTGATATGGACGGTGGTGACACGGTGTTTGACAGCCCGCAGTTTGCTCAGGACGTATCGCCAACTCGGGCAATGAAACTGCAGGTGGTCAGCGCATGAAGCGCAAAGTGTGGTCTTTTGATATCATCCGGAAGACGTGGCCGCATCGTGATTCAGCGGATTCGGCGCTCGCAGAATGGGAACTGGAAAGGACGGTGAGGATTTGGAAGAGGTTTCTTATGGAGGAACTGCGACTGAGGTTTTCGGTACCACAATGCCTAGTGATATGAATATTGCAGATCAGCACCTTTCCGTCTTGTTTGCCGGTGTGGCAGGAAGTGTACGGCTGCATGAAAAGCTTGGGGGTGATGAGGCGGCGCGGGCTGTTGATCGTTGTCTGACGCGCATGGAGCGAGCGGTCGAGGCCTTTGGTGGGCGGGTCATCAAGCGCGTCGGTGATGAATTTATGGTCGTGTTCGACCTTCCTGACGAGGCATTTCAGGCCGCCATCGAGATGCGGCAACGCGTGGCTGACCTGCCGCCCGTTTCGGGAGTGAAGCTGGCAATTCGAATCGGATTTTCACATGGATTGGTCAGCGAAGCTGATGGCAATATTGTCGGCGAAACCGTGGTGGAGGCTGCTGGCCTTGCCGGGCTGGCCATGCCTGGGCAGGTGTTGGCCAGTCATCAGGCACATGCTGCATTGTCACCCGCACTGAAAAAAATGACGCGCGATCTTGGCTCGGCGTCCACCAAAGGCCAGTCACCGAAAGGGATTGCTTTCGAAGTCGTGACTCAGGGTACGGCAGCACCGGAGATAAAGAAACCGGGCGATCCTGAGGAGCGCCAAGGTGATAAGCCACGGGATGGCAAGCTTCACCTGCGCTATGCGGGAAAGC
>NZ_FLQY01000140.1 GCF_900089945.1 Candidatus Propionivibrio aalborgensis
ATCGACACCAGCACCAATGGCACCTATGTTTCCCTGCATGGCAAACCGGAGTTGTTCCTGCGCAAGGAGGAATGCGGTCTCTACAGCAAGGGCCTTATCTGCTTTGCGGGCTCGGCGACGAGTACGGGTGCGGATTTCGCAGAATTCGACCTGAGCTGATCTAGGCAGGCTGGATACAAAAAAACGACGGTGTAAATCACCGTCGTTTTTTTGTCAGTCAATCGGCGTCTACTGCTTGTCGGCCTTGAGGCACTCGCTCATGAATTTCTTGCGTTCGTCACCCTTGAGAGCCTTGTTTCCGGCATCGGCGTTGCATGCTTTCATTTTGTCCTGCTGCGTGGCGGACGCTGGCTTTGAGCTAAGGCACTCACTCATGAACTTCTTGCGCTCATCGCCCTTGAGAGCCTTGTTTCCGGCATCGGCATTGCACGCTTTCATTTTGTCCTGCTGCGCTTGCTGCGCGGGCGAGGGTGTTTTCTTGACTTGATCAGCCGCAAAGGCATTGCTCATGGAAAAGGTGATGGCAACGAGAGCAATCATGATTTTCATAGTTAACTCCTTGACAATGTTTGGAAACGTCCGCTGATTATAAACGGCAAATCAAAAATCGTCGTCAAGGACAGCCTGTTGCTGACGATTGATGAATTCGCTCATGCTGTCAATGCCGCGCATTTGCAGAATGCAGTTGCGTACCGCAGCTTCGAGCAAAACCGCAAGGTTGCGTCCGGGCGCGACGTGAAAAACGACTTTGCGTACCGGAATGCCGAGTATTTCCTGTGTCTGGGAATCGAGCGGCAAGCGCGGCGAATCTTCGCCTGCAGCAAATTCCTGCAGGTGTACAACCAGTTTAAGCTTCATCTTTCGTCGCGCCGCAGTTTCGCCAAAGATGGTGCGAATGTTAAGCAGGCCGAGTCCACGTACTTCAAGGTAGTCGCGTAACATGCTGGGGCAGCGGCCCTCGATGGTCGTAGGCGCCGTTCGTGCCAGTTCGACTACATCGTCGGCTACCAGACCGTGCCCACGCGTAACGAGCTCGAGGGCGAGTTCGCTCTTGCCGACTCCGGAATCGCCGGTGATCAGAATGCCCATGCCGTACACGTCCATGAACACGCCGTGTGCCGACACGGTGTCGGCAAACCGGCGTGCAAGGTAGATGTGCAGCAGATCGATGACCACCGAACACTCCTTTGGAGTGACAAATAGTGGGGTCTGGGTCGCCTCGCACATTTCCTTGGCTCCGGACGGGATCTTCAGACCGTCCGCGACGATCAGCGCGGGCGGCGTTGCTGCCATCAGATCGTCGATTTGGCGTTGCCAGCGCTCTTCCCCGACACGCTCTGCCCAACGCTGTTCGGCCTTGCCGATAACCTGCACACGATGGCTGTATATCAGGTTGAGATGGCCAACGACGTCAGGGCCGTAAATTCCTTGATCCTTGAGTACGACCTGCCTTTCGACACCCACTGCAGCGATCCAGGTGAGCTTGAGCTTTTCAAGATGATCCGTGTATAGCTGAGTAATGCTGAGCGTGCGGGTCGGAATCATGCTGATAGGCGCTTAGTTGGCGAAAAGCAGGCGGATCTCGTCGGTACTTTCCGCTTTGGAGAGTGCTTCGCGACAGGTGGGATTCGAGAATTTTTCAGCGAGTTCAGAAAGGATTTGCAGGTGCTGCTCCGTTGCCTGTTCAGGAACAAGCAATATGAAAAGAAGTGATACCGGCTTTCCGTCCGGCGAGTCGAACGGAACAGGCGCGGCAAGACGCAGAAATGCGCCGCTGGCTTCCTTTAAACCTTTGATGCGCCCGTGCGGAATCGCGATACCCTGGCCAAGGCCGGTCGAACCGAGCTTTTCGCGAGAAAAAAGGCTGTCGAAAACCGCGCTGCTGGCGATCCCCTGATTGTTCTCGAAAAGCAGGCCAACGTGCTCAAAGACACGCTTTTTGCTGCTTGCATCAAGATCAAGGACAATGTTCTTGGGGGCTAATAATTGAGTGATCTGGCTCATACAGGAAGGTTGACAAGAGGGCTGAAAATCGCGGCGGGCAGTTGGCGACAATGATGAGTGAAGAAACGCATGGTTTTGTGTGGCGTGTTGACCCGACAAGAAGGCCGAACCCGCCGCACAGAGTAAGTCAGTCCTGGACGATATGACTTATCCTTTGACCACGGTGGTGATTCTTGACCTTCTGCTTGTGTTTTTGTATCTGGCGGTCGAGCTTATCGACCAGACTATCAACCGCAGCGTAGAGGTCTTCGTCAATGGACTCGACGAAGACATCCTTGCCGGACAGGTGCACGGTGACTTCTGCCTTCTGCTTCAGTTTTTCGACCGATAGAATCACGTTAACATCAATGACGTTATCGAAGTGACGCGTGACGCGCTCAAGTTTCCCGGTAACGTAATCGTGGATTGCCGAAGTGATTTCGAGGTGATGTCCACTGATCTGAAGATTCATGGTGCGGCTCCTTGTCAGAGTTATAGTCGGGTCAGCGACTGTCGTTCCCTTGCCGGCATTCTGAGGTCGGGTCGGGGATGATGGTTGGTGCGGGGCTGGCTTTCATCTTTTGAGGTGACGATTCTGTTGTGCCTGCTATAGAGTCTTGCGTAGTTTAACCGGCGGGATACT
>NZ_FLQY01000141.1 GCF_900089945.1 Candidatus Propionivibrio aalborgensis
TGACTATCGGAGAGAGGTCTCTTCTGCTCTTCGGATCCAATTAGTTGCTTGAGCAATGCACGGATCGCCGTTGCCGAGCAGGCGCCGCCGGTTTCAGTGGCGACATGACTGCCAAAAAAATACTTCAATTCGAATATGCCGCGTGGCGTTGCCATGTATTTTTGTGTCGTTACCCTGGATATGGTCGATTCATGCAAGCCCAGAAGGTCGGCAATTTCACGTAGAACCAGCGGCCTCATGGCGACTTCACCATGATCGAAAAACTGCCGCTGACGATCAACTATAGACTGCGCTACTCTGAGGATCGTGTCAAAGCGTTGTTGTACGTTTTTTATCAGCCAGCGCGCTTCCTGCAACTGTCCAGCGAGTCCGGAGCCGCGCTGCTTGGAGAGAATCTGGGCGTACAAGCTGTTGATGCGCAGGCGAGGAAAGGCGTCGGAGTTGACGTTGACTGTCCACTGGCCACGCAATTTTCGCACTACGACGTCGGGAGTGATGTATCGTGCATCAAGTGCTGCGTATTTTGAGCCAGGTCGAGGGTTGAGGCTGCGTATGAGCGACTGGGCCAGACGCAATTGTTCGTCGTCGCATTCGATGAGCTTTTTGAGTTTGACAAAATCGCGATTGGCAAGCAGATCGAGGTTGTTGCGTACGATATTCAATGCGAGGGCCTGCGTGTCATCCGCCGGTTGCGTTTCCAGTTGAAGTGCAAGGCACTCTGCGACGTTGCGAGCGCCAACACCGGTTGGCTCGAAGCACTGCAAGTGGTTGAGGGCAATCTGCAATTCCTCAGGTTCGATCTCCAGTTCAGCAGGCAATGTTTCTGCCAGATCCTCAAGCGACTGGGTCAGGTAGCCATCGTCGTCAAGTGCTTCGATCAGGCATTGCACCAAGGTACGGTCACGGTCGGGAATACTCATCAAACCGAGCTGCGCTGTCAGGTGCTCGCGCAGCGAGGTGGTCGCGACCTGAACGTCCTGATAGTCGCCGTCATCATCGTCAAACGATCCGGAAGAGGAAGCGCTTTGGTAGTTGCTATCTTCTTCATCACCGAGCCAGCTTTCATCGTCGGCTGAGGAGGTCGCCGTATCCGTTTCGTTCACGGATGCTTCAGCAGTGTCGGAATCGGTGTCATTGGTGCCGGGCAAGGGCGGCGCGTATTCCTCTTCCATGCGTTCGAGAAGAGGATTTTCCTGCAGGTATTTTTCGAGTTCCTGCTCGAGTTCGAGCGTCGACAGTTGCAGCAGACGTATCGACTGCTGCAACTGAGGGGTCAGTGCAAGATGCTGCGAAAGCTTGAGCTGGAGGGATGGTTTCATTTACGGAGCCTGAGCGGCCGCCGTTTCGCGGGAGGGCAACTCGTTTCGTTCCGGGATTTTAGGTGCAAGCGGCAGGGTCAAAGGCGGAAATTCTCGCCCAGATATACCTTGCGAACGTTTTCATTATAAATGATTTCATCAGGCCGGCCAGCGGCGAGAACGCTGCCGTCGTTGAGGATATAGGCATGGTCACAAATGCCCAGGGTTTCGCGGACGTTATGGTCGGTAATCAAGACGCCGATGTCGCGCTCTTTGAGAAAGTGAATGATTTTCTGGATATCCAGCAC
>NZ_FLQY01000142.1 GCF_900089945.1 Candidatus Propionivibrio aalborgensis
GCAATTTCGACTCGTCGACGTTCACCGCCGGAAAGCGAAGCGGCCGAACTGCTGCGAATATGGCTTATGTGCAGTTCTTCGAGAAGGCTTTCGGCGCGGAATTCAATTTCGTCAGGCGGCAGATTCTGTAGTTCCAGAACTGCCTGGATGTTTTCGACAACGGTCAGTTTGCGGAATACAGAGGCTTCCTGGGGAAGGTAAGAGACGCCCAACTGCGCTCTTTTATGGATGGGCAAGTGCGTGATTTTTCTATCATCAAGATGAACATCGCCCCCATCACAGGGAATCAGACCGACGACCATGTAGAAGCAGGTTGTCTTTCCAGCGCCATTCGGGCCGAGCAGGCCGACCACTTCGCCGCTTCTTACCTCGAAGGACACGTCTTCCACCACCGTACGCTTCTTGAAGCGTTTTTTCAGGTTGTGCGTGGAAAGGAGACTCTTCGTGCTCGGGTTGACATTGGTTTCGGAAGTCATTCAATCGTCTTCAAAGTCGCCGCGTAACAC
>NZ_FLQY01000143.1 GCF_900089945.1 Candidatus Propionivibrio aalborgensis
ATTCGCATTTCGACGTAGCGCTCATCGGATAGCAGCCGTCGTGCGACCAAGTCATCCAGAAGCGCCTCAAGCTCTTCGGCCGAATCGGCGTGCGGCGAGAGCTTCCGTGCAAGCTCGGCTCGTGCGTGTTCGCGGCGCGCCAGCAACCGCAAAGCACGCTCGCGCAGTGAGCTGCTCATGCCCGCTCATTCAGCGGCATTGAACGGCTTGGGCGAGGGCACATTAACTGCAGCGCGGATTTTGGCCTCGATCTCCTCGGCGATTTGCGGGTTTGCCTTGAGGTATTCACGAGCATTGTCCTTGCCCTGGCCGATCTTGTCGCCGCCGTAGGCGTACCAGGAACCGGATTTTTCAACCAGTTTGTGAATTACCCCGAGCTCGACGATTTCGCCTTCGCGCGACGTTCCTTCGCCGTAAAGGATGTCAAAAATGGCTTCGCGGAAAGGCGGCGCAACCTTGTTCTTGACAACCTTGACGCGGGTTTCATTGCCGATCACTTCGTCACCCTTCTTGATGCCGCCAATACGGCGGATATCCAGGCGCACCGAAGCGTAAAACTTGAGCGCATTGCCTCCGGTCGTGGTTTCCGGGCTGCCGAACATGACGCCGATTTTCATGCGGATCTGGTTGATGAAGATGACCAGGGTATTGGTCCGGTTGATGTTGGCCGTGAGCTTGCGCAGTGCCTGGCTCATCAAACGGGCCTGAAGACCGGGCAGCGAGTCACCCATTTCGCCTTCGATTTCGGCTTTCGGTACGAGAGCCGCGACCGAGTCGATGACAATCACATCAACGCTCGCCGAACGCACCAGCATATCGGCGATTTCAAGCGCCTGTTCGCCGGTATCCGGCTGCGAGATCAAGAGTTCGTCAAGATTGACATCGAGTTTCTGGGCATACGTTGGATCCAGCGCGTGTTCAGCATCGATGAATGCGGCGGTGCCGCCAAGCTTCTGCATCTCGGCGATGACCTGCAGCGCCAGTGTCGTCTTTCCGGAGGATTCGGGACCATAGATTTCAACGACGCGGCCACGCGGCAGGCCACCGATCCCCAGCGCGATGTCCAGCCCGAGCGAGCCGGTTGAAACGACCTGAATGTCATTGACGACACTGCCGTCGCCCATTTTCATGATCGAGCCTTTACCGAACTGCTTTTCAATCTGAGCCAGTGCTGCAGCCAGGGCTTTTGCCTTGTTGTCGTCCATTGCGTGTCCTTTATCCTTGTTGATGGGGATTATCTCATGTTCGACAGCGCGGAGTCTGCGCGTTAGTTCGGTGTCGACGACTGTGATTATATACAGTAATTCAGGTTTGGCCGGGGTGGCCGCTGAAAGAGCGCTCTTTTTCGCTTGCGCAAGGCATTTATCAGGACGGCTTCGCGGCGTTTAGGCGCTTTTCGAGGATGTCCAGCACGAACAGCAGTTCATTCGCCGTCGATAGAGAGAAGCTTTGTCTCTCCCCTTTACGCTTGTCGCGCAGGATACGGTTTAGATAGGCGGAGCACTCGGGAGTCCCCCATGTGCGTGCGATTTCGTCTCGAACGTTCGTGATCTGTCCGATGTTGGGCAACTGGGGCAGTAAAATCGCGAAACTCGCGGCCGTTTCGTTGCCGATCTCGGCCAACTGTGGTGGAAGATCAGGTGTCGCTTCCCAATCGGCTGGCTCAACGTTGAAATGCAGTTTGAGTCTTTGCGAGAGGCTTTCGTAATCTGCACGCATTTCATTCTGCCGGTAAATATCGAGCAGCTTCACCCATGGCTGCAGGGCCTCGCCCGGGCTGGCCTCGACATATTCCAACAGGGCTTCGGTTGCACCCTTGATGCGGCCAAAGGCGAGCATGATGTCGGCCAATTCCATGACCGGATTGAACCCGCTTTGCTCGGAACGCACAGTGGCCTTCAAAGCGGCTTCTTTTACAGGCGCCTGATCTGGCTGAGGCAGGCCGAATTCCTTGCTCTCGTCAGGGAACGGTGTTTCGTCGGCGACCTGCGTTTCCTCGAAGCCTGTTTCAGGCGGCGTCTCATCTGGAGTCAGTCGGGAAACGGGTTCATCAGCGTGCGATTTGCTTTGCTCCAGGCTCAAGGAGGGGCGTGTTGCCTTTGCCGAGTGCCGGCGAAGCATCCAGACCAGAAGGGCAACCACACCGAGCACGCCAATTGCTCCGATCCACCAGTTGGAGATATAAGAGCCGTCAGACATGTCAGACGACTTCTGTCGGGTGCGATGATCCGGCTGTGTTGTCGATATTCCTTTTGTCACGTGAGCCGGAGCCGTTGCTGCCGGTGACGGAGCCAGCGTTTTCGGATCTGCAATGTTCTCGGTTACTGCGCGCAACTCGGCAAGTGACGACTCCAACGTCCGAACCTGTTCGGCAAGACTCAACTGCTGGCTGGCCTGCGCGTGAATCGCCGCCAGCACCTTGTATTCCAGACGAAGTATCGAGCGCTGGCCTTCAGTCGTTCCGGCTGCAGAAGGGTTGGAAAGCTCGGTCGCCAGGCGCAGGGTCAGGCCATCAAGTATCACAGCCTCATCCTGGGCATTCCCTGAAATACTCAGGCGATCCGACATGCGTTCAGTGCCCGGCTCTTTCGTCCGTGGGGGATTTCCTTTGCGCGCTTTCCTTTCAGGCATTGGTTCTGCGGGTTCTGGCGATGTGTGCTTCTCGTTCTTTGATTGTCTTCGGGTATCGGGAGCACTGGGCGACGAACCAGCAACAGGTAGGCTGCCCCGATCAGATCCGAGGGCAGCTCTTGGACTTGCTGCGCGTTTGTCAGATAGCTCGATCGGGTCCATGATCAACAAGTAGTCACGCGCCACTTCGGCACTGCAGCCGGCATGCAGGTTGACCTGGAGGACGGGGTCGTTGATTGTTTGATCGGAGCGGATGAGCAGTCGCAGTTTCCCGTTCTGTCGATCAAGCCTTAGGTGTCCGCGCGTCAGGTGAGGGACGCCGGATCCCGAGTCGGTTGGCTGGCCAAGGCGAAAGCAGTTTGCAGTCAATGGCTCGTCGGTGGTCGCTCCGACCAACTCGACTTCGGCGCGAAAGTGTGCGCCAAGACGGGAATGAACAGTCATTTGCCCGAGTCCCAGGGCCGCGGCGTCACCTGCTGCGAGCAATGTCAGGAATATGGGGAGAAGCCGTAAGCGCATGGCTGCGTATTCTAGTTTATTGAAGGCCGTGGATTCTGGAATTGCGCGATGGCTGGAGTCGTTTCGGAACGCGCCACAAGCTTGCATGCACCTGCCTCACTAAACCCTCATTGACCGTGCATACCGGAGAATGCCGTTCAGCGCATGTGCAACCGAAAGTGCGCGTACAACTTCGCGGCTGCCGTTGAAGTGGCAGGTTTCGCAGCTTTCACCATTCTCCGGCCCGGCCCAGGCGAAGCATACAGTGCCGACCGGTTTGCCCGGCGAACCTCCGCTCGGACCGGCGACACCGGTAATGGCGAGCGCCCAATCGGCATGGCTGTTGTACAGCGCTCCTCTGGCCATGGCGATTGCCGTGGCCTCGCTGACTGCGCCGTGTGTGCTGAGCGTCTCTCCGGTTACGCCCAGCATCTCCCGCTTGGCTTCGTTCGAGTACGAGACGAAAGCGCGATCAAACCACGTCGAACTGCCCGCAATCGCAGTCAGGCATTGAGCAACCCAGCCCCCCGTACAGGACTCGGCCGTCACCAGTTTCTGGCCGTTGGCTACCAACAAAGCGCCGACTTGTGCGGCGAGGGCTTCGAGTTCTGTCTGGTTCATTGCAGGATGAATTGCAGGAGCGCGAGTACGAGGACAGTGTAGCCAGCGGCAATCAGGTCGTCGGTCATCACACCAAAGCCGTTTTTCACTTCTTCATCGAAATAGCGTGCCGGTTGCGGTTTGACGATGTCAAAAAAACGGAAAAGCAGAAAGGCGAGCGCCTGCCATAGGAAACTCGCCGGACAAAACACCAGAACCAGCCAGAAGGGAACGATTTCGTCCCAAACGATGCTGCCATGATCGACAACGCCAAGATCGGCGCCTGTCTTGTGCACTGCAAGCACGCCGCCAATGAAGCACGCGACCAGGATACCGAGCAGTTCGACGTCGCTCGTCCATTCCCGGAGAATTGGAAACAGCGCCCACGCGAAAAGCGTTCCAGCGGTTCCAGGTGCAAAAGGCGACAGGCCGCTGCCGAATCCGCATGCGACAAGATGTGCTGGATGCGACAAGAGGAAGCTGAGCGATGGTGGTTTAAAGCTTGCCTTGATCAAAATGATCGAATCCTTTGCGAGTTGTGGGCAAGGTCTGTCCATGTTCGTCCAGTAGACGGACTTCGCCGTGAATGCCACCCCCTGCCTTAATAATACGACCGAAGCGCCACAACGGCAGGTCGAGCTGTGCCGCCAGCTCGGCCAGTTCATGGCGTTTGCCGGGTGCGGCAGAAAATACCAGTTCGTAATCGTCACCGCCAGCCAGTTGGCAATTGCGTACCAGCGCGGGTTCCGCTCCCGTAGGCAGCGCAGGAAGCTGTGGCTGGAATACTTCGGCGACAACGCCCGAGCGCTCGGCGATATGGCCCAGATCGGCAAGCAGGCCGTCCGACACATCGATCATGGCATGCGCCAGCCTGCGCAAAGCCAATCCCAGCTCAATGCGTGGAAGTGGCCGGTGCAAGGCCGCAAGGCAACGGCTGGCGAGGGGTTCCGGCAATCGTGCTCGACCTTGCAGATGTGCCAGTCCAAGAGCCGCCAATCCGGGCTGTCCGGACACCCAAAGGTCATCGCCCACCTGTGCACCGTCCCGGCGTAGCGCGGCGCCGGCCGGCACCTCGCCAAGCGCGGTGACGCACAGATTGAGCGGCCCGCGCGTGGTATCCCCTCCCACCAGATCGACGCCGTAGCGTTCGGCGCATGCAAAGAGCCCGTCAGCAAAGGCGGCAAGCCAAGGCTCGTCGGCGCTTGGCAGACTGCCGGCGAGCAATGCCCAACGGGGCTTGGCGCCCATTGCGGCCAGATCGGAGAGGTTGACCGCCAGGGTCTTCCAGCCCAGCTGGCAGGGATCGGCGTCGGGAAGGAAATGGGTGCCGGAGACCAGCATGTCAGTCGTGATCGCCAGTTCCATACCGGGTGCGGGCGCCAGCACTGCGCAATCGTCGCCAGGACCAAGGACCGCGTTTGGCGTTGGACGCACGAAGTAGCGGGTGATCAGATCGAATTCGGAGGGCACGAAAAGAACCGATTAACCACAGAGACACGGAGACACAGAGTATTCGCAGAGAAGAGCAAGCCCGAAATGGGGTGCTCTGTGTCTCTATGGTTGATGTTCATTTCTTGGTGCGCTTGGCCTCGACTTCAACCGGGCGAAGCGCGGTGGCCAGTTTGTCGAGCACGCCGTTGACGTATTTGTGGCCATCGGTTCCGCCGTAACCCTTGGTCAGTTCGATGGCTTCGTTGATGATGACGCGATAGGGGGTCTGCGGGAAATTGGCGAGTTCGTAGGCGCCAGCCAACAGCACACTGGCCTCGACAGGTGAAAGTTCACTGAACGGGCGATCAAGGAAGGTCTGAAGCTGTTCCTGTAAAGCCGCATGTTGCGCAAGAACGCCGTGCAGCAGGCCGGTGAAAAACTCGCGATCGGCCTTTTGAAACCCGGCGACGTCGCCCAGGTGCGCCTTGATCGTCGCCTCATCGTTGCCACTGATCCGCCATTGGTAGAGGCCTTGCAGCGCAAACTCACGAGCGCGGCGGCGCGGTGACTTGGCGAGCGGTTTTGCAGACGATCTGGTTGCGGGTTGAGGCTCGCGCTTGACCCCATTGGCGGCGGTAGGGACGTGATCCCGTGGGTTGCTCATGCCGGCCTTTCGCCAATTGCGCGCAGCAGATTGGCCGTTTCGATTGCGGTCCGGGCACAGTCAGCGCCCTTCACCTGCATGCGCGCGAGCGCCTGATCGTCGTCGTCGCAAGTCAGAATGCCGTTGGCAATCGGGATGCCGGTATCGAGTTGCACCTCCATGACTGCGCGGCATGCGTCGTTGGCAACGACTTCGAAGTGATAGGTGTCGCCGCGAATGACGGCCCCGAGGGCAATCAAGGCATCGTAACGGTCGCTCTGTGCCATCGTTTGCAGCACCAGGGGAATTTCAAGCGCACCGGCCACGGTGGCAATCTCGACATCATCGTCGGCGACGCCAAGACGCTTGAGCTCGGCGGTGCAGGCAGCCAGCAGGCCCTCGCAAATATCCTGGTTGAAGCGGCTCATGACGATGCCAACGGCCAGCCCATCACCGGCCAGGTCGCTTTCGTATTCAAAGATGTTGTCGTAGCGAGCCATATCAATCTTCCTTTCAATCTATTCCAATTCGGCCGGCGAGCTGATAAAACCGGTCACTTCGAGATCAAAACCCGTCATGCTCGGCATGCGGCGCGGACTCGCCAGCAATTTCATCTTGCGTACGCCGAGGTCGCGCAGGATTTGCGCGCCGATACCGTACATTCGCGGGTCCCATTTCGCTGCCGGGCGTTGCGCAGGCGATTGCTCGACAAGCGCGGCAAGAATATCGTGGCAGGTTTCCGGGCGGCGCAGCAGAACGATGACGCCGGAGTCGGCCTTTGACAGCGCGTGTCGCGCCTGGTCGAGCGAGAAGGAGTGGCGGCCACTCGAAGGGTCAAGGAAGTCGAGCACCGTCAGGGGTTCATGCACCCGTACCAGCGTTTCCTTATCCGCGCAGATTTCGCCTTTGGTCAGCGCCAGATGAACTTCATTGGTGCTGCGGTCGGTATAGGCGTGCAAGGTGAAATCGCCATGGACGGACTGAACTGGTTTGGAGAAGGCGCGTTCGACCAGCGTTTCATTGCGGCTGCGAAAATTGATCAAGTCGGCAATCGAACCGATCTTCAGACTGTGCGCTTGCGCAAATGTAATCAGATCGTCCAGGCGGGCCATCGAACCGTCGTCCTTGAGGATTTCGCAAATCACCGATGAGGGATCCAGTCCGGCGATCTGCGCGAGATCGCAACCTGCCTCGGTGTGGCCGGCACGCACCAGAACGCCACCCGCCTTGGCGGTGATCGGAAAAATGTGCCCCGGCTGCACGATATCTTCCGGTCGTGCGTCGCGTGCCACGGCGACCTGGATCGTGCGTGCCCTGTCCTGAGCCGAAATGCCGGTGGTGACACCGCTTGCCGCCTCAATTGAGACGGTGAAGGCTGTGCTGTACGCGCTCTTGTTGTCGCGTGCCATCTGTGTGAGTCCGATCTGCTTGCAGCGCGCCTCGGTCAGCGTCAGGCAAATCAAGCCTCGCGCATACTTGGCCATGAAGTTGATGGCCTCGGGCGTAACGTGTTCGGCGGCAAGGACGAGGTCACCCTCGTTTTCGCGATCCTCTTCGTCGACCAGGATGACCATGCGCCCGGCGCGCATTTCCACGATGATTTCCTCAATGGGCGAAATGGCCGGTGATTGGCTCAATGGTGACATTTAATTTGATTCCGGAGCGTCGGGATCAAGCATGCGCTCGACGTAACGTGCGATGAGGTCGATCTCGAGATTGACCCGGCTGCTCGGCTTCAGGCTTCCGAGCGTCGTCGCATCGAGCGTGTGCGGTATCAGGTTGATGCTGAAACAGGCGCCGTCGACCGAATTGGTAGTCAGGCTGACGCCATTGACGGTGATTGAGCCCTTGCGCGCGATGTATTTGGCCAAAGCCTCGGGAGCGCGGATTTCGAGCAGGCGATTGTCGCCGACAGGATCGAAGCGCAGCACTTCCCCGACGCCATCGACATGGCCGGAAACGAGGTGGCCGCCCAGACGGTCCGACAAGCGGAGCGCTTTTTCCAGATTGACCGGGCCGGGCGCATCGAGCCCGATGGTGCATGACAGGGTTTCCGGCGAGACGTCGACAGAAAAGCTGTTGTCCTGTA
>NZ_FLQY01000144.1 GCF_900089945.1 Candidatus Propionivibrio aalborgensis
CCCCAGGACAGAGGGAAAGCCAGTGCCAGCAGCAGCGCGTTGACGGCGCCCAGGCTTTCCGGATCGCTGAGCTTCATCAGGATCACGGAGGGGACGATGATGGTGACCAGAAGGTCGAGCAGCGGGCTGCTTTTCGCTTGGGTCATGGTGCTACCCTCATCGCCGCCCGTTGGCGCGCCAGCAATACAACCAGCGTCACCGCCGTGAGCGGCAGCACAAACCCGAGCATGGCATCGCTGTATGCAGGAAGTGCTGCATGCTGCGTCGCCGCGAGGACCAGATACGCTACGTAGGCCAGGTAGTAGCCGACGAACAGCGCCCCTTCCCAGCGTGCAATGCAATGGCCGGTGGCGAATATCGGCAGGCAGGCGAGCGCCACCGCGACCATTACCGGGATATCGAAGCGGATCAGCGCCGGGGCAACCTCGAGTCCGCCCGGTGTGACCATGGCGGCAATGCCGCCGATCGCGAAAATGTTGAACAGGCCACTGCCGATTACGTTGCCCACCGCAATGTCGCGTTCGCCGCGCATCGCCGCCACGACCGAGGTTGCGAGCTCCGGCAATGACGTGCCGGCGGCGACGATGGTCAAGCCGATAATCACTTCGCTCACACCCAGTATGCGAGCGATCGACACCGCGCTGTCGACCAGCCAGGTGGCGCCAAGCACCAGCAGCACCAGGCCGCCGACGATGAGCCCGATCTGAACCGGCAGTTGCCCCAGCAACCGGCTGGCTTCGCCACCGAAGTCTTGCGCATACTCGGCCTGCACTGCGGCGCTTTCCTTGCGGCCTTGCCGGATGCTGAACACGATGTAAGCCACGATGCCGCCAGTCAACAGCAGGCCGTCGAAAAGACCGATGCGGCCGTCGAACGCCATGATCAAGAACAGCACCGACGCCCCGATCACCAGCGGCACGTCAACCCGTATCAGTTGCTGCGACACCACCAGCGGTGTGATGAGTGCCGAAACGCCAAGCACCATCAACACATTAAAAATATTGCTGCCCACGATGTTGCCGACAGCGATTCCCGACTGGCCCGCCAGGCCGGCCTGGACACTCACAGCCAGCTCCGGCGCGCTGGTGCCGAAGGCGACCACGGTGAGCCCGATCAGCAGCGGTGAGATGCCAAACCGCAAGGCCAGGCGCGAGGCGCCGCGCACCAGCAGATCCGCACCGGCGACCAGCAGCACCAGACCAAGTACCAAATAGACAACAACCATCACACTCATTGCGTTCTCTTGAAAAAGCAATCCTGCAAATCCGCTTCGCTACGCACGCGCGGGTACTCAACCCAGAAGCGTGCCCGTTGGCGGCCATCGATAGCGACTCGGTTATTCAAGGTCGCGGTCATGTCAGCGATACACCTCAGCACACCGATCACCGAGCCCAGCGTTGAAGCGCCACGCCCGCTGCGGCCGTGCGAAGCACATCGGCGCCAGCACTACATCCGACGGCACCGGGAAGAACGAGGATTCGGCGAAACTCATGCCGCCCAGGTACCCAGGCGCGTGCGGATGCCGGGACCAGACCATGGCTCGGCGATAGAGTGGCGAGAAGAGCTTCATCAGTCATTGCTGTTCATGAAACCCAGCAAGTGCAGCAAGCTGGTGAACAGGTTGAAGATCGATACGAACAGGGTCACAGTTGCCATCACATAGTTGGTTTCGCCGCCATGGATGATGTTGCTGGTTTCGAAGAGGATGAGGCCCGACATCAGCAGCACGAAGGCGGCGGATACCGTCAACGACAGCGCCGGAATCTCGAGGAAGATCGCCGCCGTACCGGCCATGGCCATCATCACCGTCTGGCCGCCGCTGGGCAGGCCGAGGTAGTGGCCGACGATCGGGCCGAGGGTGTAGCCCATGAACCCGGTCAGCGCGAACACCGAGACCAGGCCCCAGCCGCTGTTCTTCAGCTTGTGGGTGGCGAACAGCAAGCCGAAATAGCCGACCAGGGTAATGATCATTCCGGGATGCGGCAGCTTCATCGCCACCGAGGCGGCTGCGGTGACCGCGGCAAACAGCAGCGTCATCGACAGCAGCATGTAGGTGTTGCGGATCACTTTGTTGGCGGCAAGGACGGTTTCCGCGCCGCGCCGCGGCTGGGCAACGGCTTGGGTTCCTAGATGGTTCATTTCAGTCTCCTGTGTTTGGAAGAAACGGTTTCAAGGGTCGGCGCTGGCGGGGCGGCACAGTCAGCGCACTACCATTGCGCGCGCGATCGATTCCTCACGGCCTGTGGGATAGCTTCTCATCTCTTCACTCCTTTTCCATTGAAGGCGCCTGGTGCCGGGTCGCTGAGACCGCGACGAATGTGCGTCGTCGCGCCAACTGCCGGTCGAGCGTACGGCCAATACGCTCGGCGGCGCGATCGATGGCAACGTGCAGATCGGCCTGCGTATCCTCGACGATCAGGACAGGAGCGCCCTTGACGCGCACCTCTATGCCGCAACACTTGTCCTTGCCGCCACGCGGGCCATTGACATCGGAAAGGCGCACGACGATGCGCGTGACAACATCCCGGCCGTGATTCAGGGCGTAGGCGAGGCGCGTGGCCACATGCTGGCGCAATACGTCGGTCAAGGGTAAGTCTTGAGCTTGGATCTTCAGGTTCATGGGCGTTCCTCTGCTGGATTGGAAGAAGACGCCTGGATTATGGGCAAGGTCACTATTCGATACAAACAGATATAACTATGCGTTATGATCGAAAAATACGAACAATGAGAGAGCGGCATGATCAACTACAAGCATTTGCATTACTTCGTCAGCGTCGCCCGTGCGGGCGGTGTCATCCGCGCCGCGGAGCGCCTGCATCTGACGCCCCAGACGCTCTCAGGGCAGATTTCCCAGTTCGAGGAACGGCTGGGCGTGGCGCTGTTCCGGCGCGTCGGGCGCCGGCTGGAACTGACCGAAACGGGAAAACTGGCGCTCTCCTACGCCGAGGAAATCTTCCAGACCGGGGCCGAGCTGGAAGACTTGCTGAAGAACGGCGCCGAAGAGCGCTTCATCACCTTCCGCGTCGGCATCGCCGACGTCGTTCCGAAATTCACCGCCCATCGCCTGCTGGCGCCGGTGCTGGGACTTCCAACGGCAGTGCGCCTGATCTGCCAGGAGGACCGGCTGGACCGGCTACTGGCGGATCTGGCGATCCACCGTCTCGACATGGTGCTGGCCGACCGCCCCATGCCACCGGGCATGGAGATCAAGGGCTACAGCCACCCGCTCGGCGAATCAGGCGTGGCTTTCATGGCTGCGCCCGGGTTGGCTGCGCGGCTGGCGGGCGGCTTCCCGGATTGCCTGGATGGCGCACCCCTGCTGCTGCCCGGGCGTGACAGCGCACTTCACGGCGCCCTGCCGCGCTGGCTGGAACGAAAGGGGAAGCGTGTGCGCATCGTCGGCGAATTCGACGACAGCGCGCTGATGAAGGCTTTCGGCGAAGCCGGCGCCGGAATCTTCCCGACGCCGGCGGCCAGCGTGCCGGAGGTGACGGCGCACTACCAAGTCGTCAAGCTGGGCGAAACGGAGGAGATTCGCGAGCGGTTCTTCCTCATTTCAGCCGAGCGGCGACTGACCCATCCCGCGGCGCGGGCGGTCAGCGAGAATGCGCGCAGCGGAATGATCGCGCCGCCTGGCGCCGTTTGAAAAGCCCGTGTCGCAGTTTGTTGAACTGCGCCAGTCTTGCTGATGCTGGCCGGGGAAGTTCTGGTGGACAAAGAGAATACGCACAGCCCGCTAGCAGGCTGTCGGACTTTCCCCTCGTGTGAGACAATGACGTCAGCGTAAAATCGGGGCAGGACAATGTCGAATTTCATCGTGACAGACCGCAAGACCGACTACTTACTTCCGCCCTCGGTTGACGACTGGCTGAACGAGGACCATCTGGCACGCTACATTGTCGAAGTGGTTGATCGACTCGACCTGAGTCGGCTGACGCGTCAGTACGCGGGGCGCGGCTCGAAGGCCCACCACCCGGCGACGCTGCTTTCTATTCTGATCTACGGCTACTGCACCGGCGTCTTCTCAAGCCGCAAGCTGGAACGGGCGACCTACGACTCGGTCGCCTTCCGCTACCTTGCCGCCGGTACCCACCCGGATCACGACACGCTGGCGACCTTCCGTCGCCGGTTTTTCGGCGAATTCTCCGAACTGTTTGTTCAGGTGCTCGAACTGGCCCGGGAAATGAAACTGCTCAAACTCGGCAACGTCTGCCTGGACGGCACCAAGATACAGGCCAACGCCTCGCGCCACAGCGCCCTCTCGCACGGGCATATCGAGAAACTGGAAACGCAGCTTCAGGCCGAAGTGCAGGAACTGCTCGCCTTGGCGGAAAAGACCGACCAAGCCGATGTGCCCGATGGTATCGACCTGCCGGCGGAAATCCGCCGATGTGAAGACCGTCTTGCCGCCATGGCCGACGCCAAGACCAAGATCGCCGCCCGGGCCGAAGAACGTTATCAGCGGGAGAAGCCCGAGTACGACGCGAAGCTGACCAAACGCACCGAGAAAGAAAAGACCACGGGCAAGAAACCCGGCGGCAAACCGCCTGCCGCCCCGAGACCCGGACCGAAAGACAGCGACCAGATCAATCTGACCGATGAAGAATCCCGGATGATGCCGGTTTCCGGCGGTGGCTTCGAACAAACCTACAACGCACAAGCCGCGGCAGATACTGAAACGATGCTCGTTGTCGCCACCGGGCTGACACAAGCGCCCAACGACAAAGAACAGGTCAAACCGATGCTGGAGACCCTGGTGGCTCAAAACCTGCGACTGGGCAAGGTCACTGGCCTGATCGCCGATACCGGCTTTTGCAGCGAGACGAACATCACCGCATGCGAAACGGCCGGCATCACCCCGCTAATCGCGGTAGCGAAAGAGAATCATCATCCAAACTGGCGCGAACGCCACAGCGAGCCGCCGGCCTTGCCGGAGAACGCGACACCCGTCCAGACGATGGCGCATCGACTGAAGACGAAGGCCGGACGAGCGCTCTATGCGCTACGCAAGCAAACGGTCGAACCGGTCTTCGGAATCATCAAGTCGGTCATGGGATTTCGTCAGTTCTCGCTGCGCGGCCTGACGAAAGTCAGTGGCGAATGGACGCTGGTCTGCCTCGCGTGGAATTTGAAACGCTTGGCCGTATTGCGTCTTCAGGAGTGAGAATGCTTTGAAAACACCCGGAAAATCGAAAAATGCAGCCACGAAACCGCGAAAACCGCTCCGCAGTTCACTTATCTGTCGTCGGGCCAGCATCAGTCCGACAGGCTGCTAGGCGTGAATGTGGCAGTGCCAATCGGCAGACGCTTTTTCCAGCCAATGGAGGTAACAATGATAATCCTCCTCGGCAAAGAAACACGGCTCTCGATTGATTCCGCGCTGAACAACGTACTGCGGTAGTCCGGCAAATTTAATGCGTGGGCGACGTGGCATGACTGCTCCAAAAAGAATGCGACCCCTTTGGTCTGGTTTCAAGTCCGTAGTCCGCCGCGCGGCAGGACCCGTTGGCAAGCAATTGTCGACGCCACGGAGATAGGTCGCCGAAGACTGTCGGATTTTCTTACACTCACCTATGCAAAGGCAGAATTTGGCGAACGCACTGTGAAAATAAGGTGATGATTACAAGAGCAATTATCGATTCCTAAACTATAATGGCATGAAGTTTGCTTGTTTATGAGCGCGTAGCTGGCATTGGAGGCTTGCCCACCATTTTGACTGGAACGCTTCCCGTAGATCCAATCATTTCTAGGAGGTGTTTGTGAAGACCATCAGAACAATCACAATCGCGTTAATGCTCGCGAGTCTGCCCGGAGTGTCTGCTGCCGCGGCCATTCTCTCTGGCAGCATTCTCAACAACGGACAGATTGTTGGCCCGACCGATACGGTGACCTTCAAGGTCCGGATTGAGAACACTGGCGACATGCCTTTTGGTCTAAGTTGGAGCGTTGCGACCGGTGCGTTCGCCACGCCCACTGACAACTACGATGACGTTAATTTTCCTACAGGCGGATATCCGGCTTTTGACAACTCGCCACTTGCCGCCGGCGACTCTTTCGATTTCGATTTCTTCCAACTCATCCCGATCGCTGGCGGCGCCGCATTCGGATCGTACACTAGGGCGTGTTCTCAATTGATCGAATTCTGATATGCCATACACAAGAAGAGGAAGAGAA
>NZ_FLQY01000145.1 GCF_900089945.1 Candidatus Propionivibrio aalborgensis
CCCAGGCAATCCTTCCCCGGCAAGGTGAAACGCGTTGCACCCTATGTTTCGGCCGTTGAAAAGCAGGCGCGGACGGTTGATATCGAAGCCACATTCGACAATTCCGAAGCGCCCGGCAAACTGCTCGTTGGCTACAGCGCCGACATCGAAGTGATCCTCGACGTGCGTGACGACGTGGTCCGCGTTCCCACGTCGGCCTTGCTCGAAGGCGGCCGTGTGCTGGTGGCTAGCGCGGAAGGAAAACTCGAAGAACGCAAGGTCAAGACCGGACTGGCCAACTGGGAATACACCGAAGTGACCGAAGGGCTGAAGGCGGGCGAAAAGGTGGTGACTTCGCTGGAACGCGTCGGCGTCAAGGCCGGTGCGCCTTACACGGTTGAAACCAAGCCTGCGGGGAAATGACAATCAGAAAGGCACTGACCACGGAGACGCAGAGGCACAGAGATAGCACAGAGAAAGACAAGATTTTCTCAGCGTCGCATTTCTCTGTGCCTCTGTGTCTCTGTGGTGGATTTATGATTCTTCACTCATGTCCGCGCTGATCGAACTGTCCGGGATCGACCGGATCTTCTATCTCGGCGATAGTGAAGTTCACGCGCTGCGCAACCTTGAGCTGAGCATCGACGCGGGTGAATACGTCGCCGTCATGGGTCCGTCCGGCTCCGGCAAGTCGACCTTGCTCAACCTGTTGGGTCTGCTTGACCGCCCGAACGCCGGAACGTATCGCCTGGAGGGGCGCGACGTGACCACGCTTTCTCCCGAGGAGCAGGCACACGTGCGCAGCGAACGGGTCGGCTTCGTTTTCCAGAGCTTCCATCTGGTGCCGCGCCTTACCGCCGCCGAAAACATTGCGCTGCCGATGACCCTGGCGGGCATCGAACCGGCGCAGCGCAGCAAACGGGTTGAACAGGCGCTCAAGGATTATGGCCTGAGCAACCGCGCCGACCACCGGCCGGACCAGCTCTCCGGCGGCCAGCGCCAGCGCGTTGCCATTGCTCGGGCGACGATCATGCAGCCGGCGATGATTCTCGCCGACGAGCCGACCGGCAACCTCGACCGCGCCACCGGCGAAGAAGTCATGCGCCTGCTCGAAGGACTCAACGATCACGGCGTCACGCTGATCGTCGTGACCCACGACAAGGAACTCGGCGCGCGCGCACGCAGGCAGTTGCTGATGGAAGACGGCGAGGTGAGGCACGATAGTGCCTGTAAGGAAGAATCGAATGCTTAAGCACCAAGTCACCAAGAACACAGAGATGCACCAAGAACGACATGATTTATGGATTGACCTTGGTGTAACTTGGAGCTCTTGGTGGCTTGGTGTTTCGCTTTGTTGCACCCCTTCAAATACATGCGCACCCCTGACCTGATCCGTTTTGCCCGTGACGCGGCGACCGGCAACCCGTTGCGCTCCTCGCTGCTGGTTCTGGCCATGGCCATCGGCGTCGCCGCGGTGGTGGTACTCACCGCGCTCGGCGACGGCGCGCGGCGTTATGTGGTCAACGAGTTTTCCTCGCTCGGCACCAACCTCGTCATCGTCCTGCCCGGCCGTTCGCAAACCGGCGGCTTCAGCCCGGGCAACGCCATCACCAGCACGGTGCGCGACCTGACCATCGACGATGCGCAGGCGTTGCTGCGCGCCAGCGCCGTGCGCCGCGTCGCGCCGCTGGCGGTCGGCACTTCGGAGATCAGCTTTGGCGGCAAGCTGCGCGAAGTCGTGCTTGCCGGCACCAATGCACAGTTCATCGACGTGCGCAACCTGAAGCTGGCGCAGGGGCGTTTTCTGCCCGAAGGCGACTGGCGGCGCGGTGCGTCGGAAGCGGTGATCGGCGCCAAGATCCGCGACGAGATGTTCGGCAACGAATCGGCACTCGGCCAGTTGATCCGCATCGGTGACCGGCGTTTTCGCGTCGTCGGTGTGCTGGCATCGACCGGCCAGGGGCTGGGCATGAACACCGACGAGCTGGTGATCGTTCCGGTCTCGCTGGCGCAGGCCATGTTCAACAGCAATACGCTGTTCCGCATCCTGGTCGAAGCGAACAGCCGCGAAGCGATTGAATCGGCCAAGACGCAGGTCACCGCGATCATCAAGCAGCGCCACGAAGGCGAGGAAGACGTCACCATCATCACGCAGGATGCCGTGCTGGCCACCTTCGACAAACTGCTCGGAACGCTGACCCTCGCCGTCGCGGGCATTGCGGCGATCAGCCTGGCCGTGGCCGGGATTCTGGTGATGAACGTGATGCTCGTTTCGGTGACGCAACGAACCTCCGAGATCGGCCTGCTCAAGGCACTGGGCGCCACTGGAGCGACGATTCGCAGCGCCTTTCTGACCGAAGCGGCGATGCTTTCGGTGGCTGGTGCGCTGCTCGGCTATCTGCTCGGTCAGGGCGCTGCCGCGCTGATCCGTCTGCTCTACCCGGTCTTCCCGGCCTTTCCACCCGATTGGGCGGTACTTGCCAGCTTGGGCACGGCACTGTTCACCGGCATTGTCTTCGGCGTGCTGCCGGCACGACAGGCGGCACGGCTTGATCCGGTGCAGTCGCTGGCGAAACGGTGAGATCAGATGCTTAACCACCAAGCCACCAAGTCACCAAGTTACACCAAGAAAACCCTTGAAATATTTTTGTCTTTCTTGGTGATTCTTTGTGTCTTCGTGTCTTGGTGGTTCGCAGTTTCGTCGTTCATTCAATCATGATCCGTCCGGTCGACTCCCTTCATCTCGCCTTGCGCGCTATCACCGCGCACCGGCTGCGCAGTTTTCTGACGCTGCTGGGCATCGCCGTCGGCATCGCCGCCGTGATATTGCTGACGTCGATCGGCGAGGGCATTCATCGTTTTGTACTGACCGAATTCACGCAGTTCGGCACCAACCTGGTCAGCGTCGTGCCGGGCAAGGTCAAGACCTCGGGCCCGGCGCCGACCGGAATCCCGACCTCGGTTCGCCCGCTTACCCTCGAGGACGCCAAGGCGCTGCGCCGGCTGCCGCACATCACCGGCATGTCGGCCGTGGTGTGGGGCAATACCGAGGTCAAGGGCAATGGCCGCTTGCGCCGCACGACCGTCCAAGGCGTCACCCCTGACATGCTGAAGGTATACAGCATGAAGATCGCCAGCGGGCAGTTTCTGCCGCCCGACGAAACCGAGAGCGCACGCAACTTCGTCGTACTCGGTTCGAAACTCAAGAGCGAGTTGTTCGGCGTCGATAATGCGCTGGGCGAACGCCTTACGGTCGGCAACCTGCAGTTCCGCGTTATCGGTGTGCTCGAATCAAAAGGCCAGTTCCTCGGCATCGACCTGGACGACGCCGCCTACATCCCGACGGTACGCGCGCTCGAGCTCTACAACCGCGACGGCATGATGACCATCGACCTGTCCTACGAAGAAGGCATTCCGGCGGCGCGCATCAGCGCGTCGATCGTCAAGCTGCTCACGGCGCGGCATGGGCGCGAGGACTTCACTATTACGACGCAGGAAGACATGTTGAAGACCCTGTCCAACATACTCGACATCCTGACCATGGCGGTCGGTGCGCTGGGCAGCATTTCGCTGCTGGTCGGCGGCGTTGGCATTGTCACCATCATGACCATCGCCGTTACCGAACGCACCGGCGAGATCGGCCTGCTGGTCGCTCTCGGCGCGACGCGCATTACGATCCTAGGGCTTTTTCTCGGCGAGGCGGTGGCGCTATCCGCGCTCGGCGGCGTCTTCGGGCTGGCGCTCGGCTTCAGCCTGGCGCAACTGATTCATCTGCTGGTGCCCGCGCTGCCGGTGCACACGCCGATTGTCTTCGTCATTTTCGCGGAGATCATCGCCATCGCCATCGGCCTTCTGGCCGGTGTGCTTCCGGCGCGCCGTGCGGCCCGCCTCGACCCGGTCGAGGCGCTGCGAGCCGAGTGAGGTCGGGACGGTCAGCAAGCAATCGCGATCAGATAATCTTCGAATTCATCGCATCGGGTCAATCGGTACACCCCGAATCAGCCCAGAATCAACCCAAATACGCATGACCCAGCGTGCGTACGAAAATCCCCACGCAAGCGCCCAGTGCGGCCGGACGCCAGACTCCGGCTACCCGACGGCCGGCTGAAATCAGTACGGCAATCCCCGGGATGTCGAGCGGGTGAATCAGGAAGCCGGCGCTCTGGTTGAGCAGCAATTCGCTGACCTGCTCCTTGCGCAGCATCTCGTCCATGACGCCCATCATCGCCGTGCCGCCGGCGAGAAACTTGGTGAGCGTCGGCAGGATCAATTCACGGTCGAGTTGCAGGCTGTCCATCAGCGGTGACATCAGTTGGGTCAGCGCATCAATGGCGCCACCTGCGCGCAGCGCCATGATCACCGTCAGCGACAGGACCAGCATCGGAATGGCACCAACGGCAATCTTGAACGCCTCGGCACCGGCACGATTGATCACGTCGAGGACACCTTTGGCGTTCTCGGCAACCGGGTGATGCAGCGTCTCGTCGATCAGCTTTTCTTCCGCTGACAGATTGCGGCCAAAAAAGTAGTAGGTCGCCGACGCGGCAACGAGACCGCCGAGCAGCGAGAAGAACAGCACACGCCCAAATTGCAGACCCATTGCAAGCATCGGAAAAACAACGTTGGCCTGCGCCATGGCCATTACCATCGCCAAGGTCGCCGCGATATGGCGTCCTGACGCGCCGCGCTGATCCATCATCGTCAGCGTGGCGATTGGGGCAGCGAAGCTCACGAAGTTGATCTGCAACGCGGCAAAAACACCGAGACCGGTCAGCCCGAACGGCTTGAGTAGCGGAGCGAGCTTTGCCACCAGCCAGTCGAGAACTCCCTTGGCTTCAAGCAGTCGCATCAACGAGAGCATCACAACCATGACCGGCAGCAGGATGAAGAGCGAAAGCTCGACTGCCGAGCGGCCGGCTTTGAGGATGACGTCGACGATAATTTCCATGCACCGGATTATCCTTGATTCGCCGCTGGATTAACGAACGGAGAGGAGAGGAATCCGTTGCCGCTCTAACTGGCATGGTTAGGGAAGCGGACCACGGTTTTCGGAAGCGTTAGCGACAGTTCAGTCGTCCATTGCGCGTTAGTCATGCATTGTATCGGGAGCTTTTCCCTGATTTGCTGGTCTGAGCAGTACGTCTTTATCGGGAATTGCCATGACCGAGTACCATCTGGAGTACGCAACACTTGGGGGCGGCTGCTTCTGGTGCCTGGAAGCGGCATTTGACCAGGTCGTCGGAGTCAAGTCGGTCGTTTCGGGCTATTGTGGCGGACACACCGACAACCCCGACTATCATGCCGTCTGCGGAGGCGATTCCGGGCACGCCGAAGTGGTGCTCATCACCTACGATCCTGCCGAGATCGGCTACCGAGACGTGCTGGAAATCTTCTTTGCGATTCACGATCCGACCACGCTCAATCGGCAGGGCAACGACGTCGGTACCCAGTATCGTTCGGTGATCTATTACCACTCCCCGGAGCAATCGGCCGTTGCTGAATCCCTGCTTGCCGAGTTGGGTGCCTCCGGGCTCTGGTCCGCGCCGATCGTTACACAGTTGTTGCCGGTGCCACGGTTTTATCCCGCTGAAGACTACCACCAGCGCTATTTTGCCGCGAACCCGCATCAACCGTACTGCCAGGCTGTCGTCAGCCCGAAACTTGCGAAGTTCCGGAAAAAGTTCGCCAGCCGTCTCAAATCGGCTCGATAAGCAGCATTGCCCCGCGAGCAAATCAATGCGATTCGCCCGTCTGCGATGGCCGGCACCGGGCGATCGCAACTATAATCGCCGATTGGTCAAAAGAAAGCGTTGTTCATGGGTCAGTTGATTAGTTACGAGCATGGTATTCATGCCTTCGAAGCGGGCTACGTTCGCCCGCTACTGGCGTCGGTTCATCTGGTCGTCGAAAACGGTCGCGCGGCCTTTGTCGATACCGGAACCAACAAATCGCTACCTGCCGCGATGGCGGCACTTGACGCACTCGGTCTTGATGCCGACAGCGTCGACTACGTCATCCTCACGCATATCCATCTCGATCATGCCGGTGGTGCCGGCGCGATGATGCGCCAGTTTCCGCGTGCGCGACTCGTGGTGCACCCACGCGGCGCGCGGCACATGGCCGATCCATCCCGGCTGGTGGCTGGCGCAAACGCTGTATACGGGGCTGACGAAGTGAGTAGGCTCTATGGCGACGTGTTGCCGATCGACCAAACGCGAATCATCGAGGCGACGCACGGGCTGAAAGTCGATCTGGCCGGCCGCGAGTTCCTTTGTCTCGATACGCCGGGTCATGCAAGACATCACAACTGCATCGTTGATCGCCGCAGCGGGCATATCTTCACCGGCGACACTTTCGGGCTGTCGTATCGGGAACTCGATACCGATGGCCGTCAGTTCATCTTCCCGACGTCGACGCCCAGCCAGTTCGAGCCGCAAGCTCTCAAGGAGTCGATTGACCTGCTCATGACTTATCGGCCGCAAGCCATGTATCTGACGCACTTCAGCCAGGTCAAGGACGTCGCCGCAAAAGCGCATGATTTGCATCGCCTGATCGATGCCTATCTGGACATTGCCCGGCGTGAGAAGAATGCCGGCCCTGAACGGCAGCCCCGTATCCGTAACGGGCTGGCGCAACTGCTGATCGACGAAACCACGAGATTTGGCTGTCGGCTGCCACACGCCGAAATCCTGGAGATTTTCGCGATGGACCTTGAGCTTAACGCCCAGGGTCTTGTTGTCTGGCTCGACGGGCAGCGCTAGAACAGGCGCTCAAATTCCTCGATCGGCATTGGATGTCCAAACAGGTAGCCCTGACATAGCGGACAGTCATGCTGCTCAAGGAAAGCCCGCTGCGATTCGGTTTCCACGCCTTCGGCGATGACTTCAATCCCCAGATTGTTGGCCATGCCGATGATGGTCTGGGCGATCAGGGCGTCTTCGCGACGGATGCCGATATTACGCACAAAACTCTGGTCAATCTTGAGCTGGTCGAGTGGCAGCCGCGTCAGATAGGAGAGCGAGGACTGTCCGGTTCCGAAGTCGTCCATTGAAAACTGCACGCCATCGGTCTTCAGCAAGTTCATCTTGTTGATCGTTTCCTCGACGTTGGTCAGAACGGCGCTTTCCGTCAATTCGAGCTTGAGTAGATTGGGTTGCGCTCCGGTGCGTTTCAGAACGTCGCGAACCTGCTGCACGAAATCCGATTGATGGAACTGCCGGGCGCTGACATTGACGGCCAATCGAAGTGAAGCGAAGCGCAGGTTTCCTTCCCAACGCTTGAGTTGTTCGCAGGCCGTTTCCAGTACCCATTGCCCTATCGGCTCGATGAGGCCCGACTCCTCCGCGTGTGGAATGAACTCGACGGGCGGGATCAGGCCTCTCCCCGGATGCAGCCAGCGAATCAATACCTCGGCTCCCACGACCCGGCCGTCGTGCGTGACCTGTTTCTGAAAATGCAGGCGGAACTGTCGCTCGCTCAGCGCCCGACGCAGGTCATCTTCGAGCAACGCGTGGGCGGTAATTGTGGCTTGCATGTTCGGGTCAAAGAAGCGAACTGTGTTTCGCCCGGCGGTTTTGGCCGCATACATGGCCAGATCGGACTGCTTCATCAGCTCGTCGATCGTCTTTTGCTGACCGCTGAAAAGGGTGGCGCCAATGCTCGCGCTGCTGTGATGCTGGCATGCGTTCAACATATAGGGTTCGTTCAGGGTCGTCAGGATCTTTTCACAGACGACATGCACCAGCTCGGCGGCCTCCAGGCTGCGTTCACCCAAGCCTTCGAGGAGGACAACAAACTCGTCGCCACCCAGTCGCGCAACCGTATCGCCTTCGCGCAATACTTGGACCAGTCGCTGCGCCACCTGTGCCAGCAGGGCATCGCCTACATCGTGGCCCTGGGTGTCGTTGAGCGTTTTGAAGTGATCAAGATCGAGGAACAGCAAAGCGCCGTGCAGACCATGCCGTGCGCTCGATGCGAGCGCGTGCCGCAGTCGATCCATCAGCAAACGCCGGTTGGGCAGTCTGGTGAGCGGGTCGAAGAACGCCAGTTGTTCGATTTCAAGTGCTGCCGCCTTTTCGTGTGTGATGTCGACCAGCGTGGCCACGTAGTGAGTCAATCGGCCGGCGGAATCATTCACCGCAGTGATGGAGAGGCGTTCAGGGTATTCCTGGCCATTCTTGCGTCGATTCCACAGTTCGCCGTACCAGGAGCCTGTCGTGTTCAGGGTGTGCCACATGTCGGCGTAGAAACGCTGGTCTTGTCGTCCCGAACTGAGCATGCTGGGCGTCTTCCCAACGGCATCTTCGGCACTGTATCCGGTGTCCTCGGTGAAGGCGCGGTTGACCCGAAGAATGACCGTGTCGGCATCGGTGACGATCACGCCCTGTTGTGCTTCGAAAGCGGTCGCGGCGATACGTAGATCGCTTTCCGTCTTGCGGCGCCGCCGCTCGTGCCGAATCAGCATGGTGGCGATGCCCGATAGCGCCGCCAGTACGACCAGCAGCAGAAAACCATCGCGCCAGGCGATTTGGAGCCACGGGCCGAGAATGGTCGGGATCGCCAGCCCGTAGCTGACGACCACCGGATAGTCATTCAATGCCCGGTAGCTGTAGATGCGCTCGATACCGGCGCCGAACAGTACTTCGCGAACCGTACCGGTAGGCCAGTTGGGAATGTGCATCCGAAACAGCGGCGTATCCGACCAGTTGCGACCGACCACGGTTGGGTCGCTGGGCGAACTTACGGCAGCCCAGCCTGTCGAGAGAAACAGCGTTACGAAGCCATCCGGGCGACTGTCGATGGAATCGTAGAACGGCTGGAAATGCGCGCCGTGGACCATGGCTACGAGCACGCCGGCAAATTCGCCATCGGCTGTGCTGATGCGCCGGCTGATCGGGAGTATCCATTTATTGTCGCCGCTGCCAGGTTCCGGCGCACCAAACACCAACTCACGATCGGCGCCCCGAACGTGCGGAATGAAGTAGTCGCGGTCTGACCGGGATCCGGCTCGCCCTGCTTCGATGGCCTGCGTGGAGAGTACGATCATGCCCGTTCGATCGAGTACGAGAAAGGAACGAATGATTCGATCAGGCGGCAGCAGTCCTCGCAGGCGCTCGGCAATCTTTGCCGGATCGCGTATGCCGGCGTCACGCGATTCCAGCAATGCGGCATTTGCTTCCACGATCCCTGTGTTGATTCGTCGCAGTGATTGACGCGTATGCTCTTCCAGCACGCGGGCGAAATTCTCGGTTTCCAGACTGGCCACCTCGAGTGCGACGTCGCGCTCCCGGACCAGGCTGTAACCAACGAATGCCGTCACCAGTAAGCCGGTGAGTATCGCCAGTAGCGAAGGCCCGAATATCGGCACAGTTCTCATGCTATTTCAGCACCCCGACTTCACGAAAATAGCGTTCGGCACCCGGATGAAACGGGATGCCGGCTCCCTTCACGGCGTTGCCGAGGGTAATGAATCTTCCTTTCGGATGGCCGCTGGCCAATGCCTTTTGCCCGGCTTCACCATATAGCGTTCTGGTGACCTGATAGATTAGGTCGGAATCGATCTTTTCGCTGGTGACCCATTGTGCGCCGACAGCGAGAGTCTGGATTGCGGCGACACCTTGATATGTCCCCGCCGGAATCGTATCGCCATGCAGAAATGGGTTGTCTTTCAGCAGCCGTTCGGCGCGTGGCCCGTCAATCGGCAGCAGCGCGATGCCGGCTCCGGTGGATGCCAGATCCGCAATGGCTGCGGCGGGCGTGCCGCCGGTAAAGAAGAAGGCGTCCAGAGACCCGGCGATCAATTTGTCGCCGGCCTGATTGGGTTTGATGTACTCCGGGCGGATGTCGGCTTCCTTCAAACCGTAGGCTGAGAGAATTTGCCGGGCGCTGATGAGCGTGCCGGATCCGGGCTCGTCAAGAGCGACCCGCTTGCCTTTCAGATCCGCTACCGTTTTGATACCCGAGCCCTTGCGCACGACGATGTGCAGGCTTTCCGGGTACAGGTTGGCTATCAGGCGCAGGCTGGGAAGACTGGGGCGTCCCTCGAAAATCCCTGTTCCGTTTTTGGCCCAGGTTGCTACGTCCGCCTGACTGAAGCCCGTTTCGAGGGCGCCACTGGTGACGGCAATGACGTTGCCGAGGGAACCGTTGCTGGCCTGAGCCGTTGCCAGAATTTTCCCCGGTTGAGACACGATGCCGGCAATCAACGTACCGATGGGATAGTAGGTTCCCGCCGTGCCGCCGGTGCCTATGCGTAGATACTGCTGCGCATTCGCCGGAGTCACACTGCCGATGCTGCACACACAAATCAGTGTCGTCAATATTGTCCGAATCAGACCCGTGATCTTCTTCATGGCACCTCCTGAAGGTACTTGCCGGGCACGCCCGGGGTTCGCTGGTTCGAGCCTTAGTTTCTCAGCTAATTGGCATGGAGACAATGCGCTGGCGAACGGCGAGTCGGATTTTCCCGTCTTTCCGTCAACATCGACGCAGATCGGTTCCGGTCCGTTACCGGGCTCCAGCCGCCAGAAATTTGAGCACTTCGGCCGCGGCAAACAGGCCGAAAGGGGCAGTGACGCAGACTGACGAGCCGAAGCCGGCGCAATTGAGCCCGGCCATCTGCGGCGGTTCATCGCAGCTTGTACCGTTCTCGGGATAGCGCAACGGCTCGCTCGAAAACACAGCCGGAATTCCGAACCCCTTTTTCTGATCGCGCGTGAAGCCGTATTCCTTGCGCAGCAGGGAGCGTACTTTGGACAGCAGAGGATCCTGTATGGTGCGCGCCAGATCGGCGACTTCGATGCGCGTTGGGTCGACCTGCCCACCGGCACCGCCAGCGGTGATGATGGGGAGGCCGCGAGATTTGCACCAGGCGATCATCGCCGTCTTGCTGCGCACCTGATCAATGGCATCGATCACGTAGTCGAAATCCCTATCGAGCATCTGACCGAGATTCTCCGGGGATACGAAATCCTCGATTCGATTGACCCGACACGCCGGATTGATGGCCAGAATGCGTTCGGCCATCGCTTCCGTCTTGGCTTTGCCGAATTCATCGCCGAGGGCGTGGATCTGCCGGTTGACGTTCGATTCGGCCACCATGTCGAGGTCGATCAGCGTAATCCGGCCAATTGCGGAACGCGCCAAGGCTTCGGCAGCCCACGAACCGACGCCGCCAATTCCGACAACACAAACGTGCGCCGCCTGAAAACGCGCAAGCGCATCGCTACCGTAAAGTTTCCGTACTCCTCCGAAGCGGCGTTCCAGATCCGCTGACGGGTCAATCATCGGGCTTCAAGCGTCCGCCGGATAACCTGATTGAATGGGGTGATCCAGTCGGGAGCGAACTGGTTGTTACAGGCATTGATCTCGGCAATGGCGCGCAATACGGAGCGATTCTTGCCGCGGTTGATGTGCTTCAGCATGACCGCCTCAAAGGCGTCAACGATCGCCAGTATCTTTGCGCCGTCGCAAATCTGTTTCGCCTTGAGACCCATCGGGTACCCCTCGCCGTCCGGCATTTCATGATGTTGGGCGACCATTTCGGCCGCACTTTCCCAGCCCTCCATGCGCGACAGGAGCCCGTCGGCATAGTCGGGGTGCGCTCGCAGGATCAGCTTTTCGTCGTCGGTCATGCGCTCCTGTTTCAGCCACACCGACTCGGGCAGAAACATCATCCCTATGTCATGCATATAGATGGCCGCTTCCAGTTGCATCGGATCGACCGCCTTGTCCATTATCTGATTCGTTTCCATGGCCAGGCGCAACAGACGCATGGTGCGTCCTTTGAACAACGTGGAACGCGCCTCAAGCTGATTCGCCAGCGTGCGGAAGAAACGAAGGTCGTCAGCCGCCTGCGATTTCGACTTCCTGGATATTGAGGAGGCTTTCCCTTGCAGCAAGGCGGCTGCTTCCGACGCAGGCCGGAATCCGGTGACCGCTTCAATCAATTCGCAGGCGCATTCGTCCATGTTGGACGCCGTTTCAAGCGAAAGCTTTTCCAATCCCTGAACCAGATCGAGCAGATGCAGGCCATCGAGGGATCGCCCTGAAAGCAGGCTCTCAACGGCGAGTTCCAGTCGATCCAATGCCAGCAACACCGCTTCGGCAATGATGTCGCTGAACGAAATCTCGTCGTTTCTGAATCGCGCAAGCACCGTCTCGATCGGATGAACGATGGTCACCGCCAGTTCAACCTTGCACAGCGCGGCATCCCCTTTGATATTGTGAATCGAGCGGAACAGGCTGCTGATGACTTCACGGTCGCCTGGGGTACTCTTCAGGCGGGCGATATCGCGCTCGATTTTCGGAGCAAGATCGCTCAGTGACTCGATGAATTCTTCCAGAGCAAGTTTGTCTGTGATCACTGGTGCGATGATCGAGTGGATGTCCACGATACTTCTCCCCGGCTTCTTGATTGAAGCAAGTTTATCCGAAAGCCGGGTCGAGGGTTAGCGCGTGTCTTGTTGGCTTGATCTTGTTTGGCTAAAGAGCGCGTAATGAACTGGTTGCTTTGTCCGAGCTGGTCTACACTCCGTAGTTCAAACACAGGAGGTGAGATCATGTCCATTACAACAACAGAATCCGGTCTGCAAATTGAAGAAATCAGGGTAGGCGAGGGTGAGAGCGCCACTTCCGGCAAGTTTGTGAGTGTTCACTACACCGGCTGGCTGACCAACGGCACCAAATTCGATTCGAGCAAGGATCGCGACGAGCCCTTTGAATTTCCGCTTGGCCAGCGCAACGTGATTGCCGGCTGGGATGAAGGTGTGCAGGGCATGTGCATCGGTGGTGTTCGCAAGCTCACGATTCCATCGCAGCTCGGCTATGGGGCCCGTGGTGCAGGAGGCGTGATTCCGCCAAATGCGACACTGGTATTCGAGATCGAATTGCTCGATATCCTCTGACCCATGACCGATATCCCGCGCAAGCCGCTCGGTCTGCCTGCAAGGAGCACGGGAAGCGAGACACCGATCAGACCAGGGCGCAGACCGCTGCGCAGGGCTGCACCAGAATTTAGAAACAGGTCGGGCAGTGGCGTTGCGAACAGTCCACCTCCGGTTGACTTGAGCTCGCCGCAGCAGAATCCCAGAGGGACGCCGTCACGCGCCCCCGTTATCGCAAAGCCCCTTAGTCATAATCCAAGTCCGGTTTCGGTGTCTTCCGTACCGATTTCAAGCAGACCACCACAGCCTGGCGTGCGCGTCTCCAAACTGATGGCGGAGCGTGGTCTGTGTTCGCGGCGGGAGGCGGATGTCTATATTGAGCGGGGCTGGGTTTTCGTTGAAGGTGAGCGCATATCCGAGCTGGGCACGCGCGCCGATCCGTCCGCGGCCATCAAGCTGGACAAGGGTGCACGTGCAGTGCAGATGCAACAGGTCAGCGTTCTGCTGCACAAGCCGGTCGGCTATGTTTCCGGGCAGCCGGAACCGGGCTTCACTCCTGCCGTTACGCTGGTGCTGCCGGAGAATCAGTACCGCACTCCCGATACCCCGCTCTTCCATGCTTCGCACTTGAAAGGTCTGGCGCCGGCCGGGCGGCTGGATATCGACTCGACCGGCCTGCTGGTGCTGACGCAGAACGGTCGCGTGGCGCGCCAGTTGGTCGGCGAAAACTCGACCGTCGAAAAAGAATATCTGGTGCGTGTTGAAGGCCGGCTCGACGCAGAGGGTCTGGCACTGCTGAATCATGGCCTCAGTCTCGACGGCA
>NZ_FLQY01000146.1 GCF_900089945.1 Candidatus Propionivibrio aalborgensis
GCCAGCAGTACCGGATTGGCCAGAGGATTTGCGTTGCAACGTTTGTTGATCAGCAAGGCGCCCTGGTAGGCCAACAAGGTGAACGTAAGGCCAAGCAAAGGCGACGCGGCAAGATAGACCCACAATTCGCTGATACTCGGGGTCATGGCAAAGGCTCCGCGCTGTCCCGGTTGACGCTGCGCTTGACCAGCATGCGTAAGACCCAGGCTGTCACCGCGATAGTGAGGAAGGTGCTGATGACGAGCGCAACGACGATCGGTAGCCATTCGTCTGCCATGCGTTGCCCGTGCAGCATGACGCCTACGCCGGCCGGCACAAACAGCAGCGAAAGATGTTGCAGCAGGCTATGCGCCGTCTCACGAAGTTCAATGCCGGGCCCGCCACGAAGCGCCAGCGCGGCGAACAGCAAGGCCATACCGATCACCGGGCCGGGTATCGGCAAATTGAATATCAGACTGATGGCCTCGCCAGCCAGTTGGAACAGCAAGAGCAGCGTAATCGCAAACAGCATGATGCATCTCCCGGTGAACACGGCGCGTTGGAAACGACGCCATACGGGTACGATGCGCCGCGAAACGCAGAGCTTATTCCAGCCCTACTGGCGATGGAAGCGATGGCCGGGTCAATTGACTGATGACCAGAAATATCGAGTCCGCCAGGGCGCCTTGCACGTAGTCGGCGCACCGGAAATCTTCGCTAGCCACGCTGTTCTTCCAGCCGATTCTTTCGATTCGTTGCGCCCGTGGCCGGCAGGTACTGGTCTACTTCACCGCAAAACAATAAAACAATCCGTCGCCACCCGTGGGGCGGATTTTTTCCTGACTGCAACCGAGCGTCGGGTGAGCCGAATTCCAGGAAACTGCCCATGAAGCATCAAGCGGGCCTGCGCGATCATGATGGCCGGTCATCGCTGCGCCGTCGGCCCCGCTCTTGGTCCAGTTCCCGCACGTCATGTCGGGGAACGGCGCGCCGGGGAATGCCGTCCCGTCGGGCCGTGAGCCGGTCAGAATGTCGTGCATGTTGGGTTTCTCCGTGCGGCCGTTCACCGGCTGGCCCTTCTCGTTCAACGCGGTCTGCTTCGTCAGATTGTTGTCCCCCGAGTGCAGTTCGTCGACACTCCGCGCGATCACATCGCCCTTGGCATTCTGCCAGGGCCCGGTGCCGATCCGGTCGCGCGCGTTCACGAAGTTCGTATCGGCCAACTTCGGTGCCTGCGTGCTCAGGTAAGCGTGCCACGTGCGGTCACCCGCACCTGCTGCCTGCGCAAGCGACTGGCAGTACCGGTCGGCACCTTCCAGACCACCCAGGTCACCCCCCTTGCCAGGGCTGACACTGGTCACAAAAAATGTCATCTCCTTTGGCCCCGGCGGCACACTTGCGCAACCCGTCACGCCCATTAAACCCGCTACTGTCAGCCCTGCGATTCTCGCCATTTTTTGCATCACATTCTCCTCGTGGTTAGATTTTTTTGAAGCCAAGTTGAGCTTGGAAACCGGTGTTGGAGCCTTGGTTCCTTACCCCATTCAGATTGCTCGCCCTTCAGGCAACTCCGAATCCAAATTCAAATTCAATTTCATTTCCACGACCAGTCCTCCCTCCGGCCGATTGGCCGCGTGAACCGCGCCTCCATGCGCTTCGACCACCCGGCGCGTAATCGCCAGTCCGAGACCGTATCCAGCGGACAGCCGACCTGAAACACTACGATTGAAAGGATCAAAGATCGCGGCAAGATCACGTTCAGGCACACCCGCCCCATTGTCAGCCACTGCCAGGCGCAGGTGATCATCCATGGTCCGGGCAGAAATCAATATATGCCCCCCTTCCGGCGAATACAACACGGCGTTCCGCACGACATTTTCGATCGCGCGGTAAAGCAGCTCGTGGCTGCCGCGCACGAGCCCTGCGCCATCGATATCGAGTTCGATGGCGCAATGCTTGCACTCTGCCTCGAATCGGGCGTTATCGACGATTTCAGGAAGGAGGTCACGCAGGTCGAGCATGTCGTCGAAACTGCCGGACATGCCGGAATCCAGTCTGGCCAATGTAAGCAATTCTCCGACGAGTTTGTCCATGCGCTCTGTGTCGCGTTCGATATGCCTGATGTACTCGGCAGCACGGTCCGGCTGCTGGCGGAGCAGATCAGCGGCTGCCTGCAAGCGGGCCAGTGGTGAGCGCAATTCGTGAGACACATCGTGCAACAGATGGCGCTGGGACTCGAGCAGACTTTCGAGACGGCTCGCCATGCGGTCAAAGTCGCTGCCGAGATCTGCAAGTTCGTCGTTTCGATTCCCCATCGATGCACCAATGCGCGTCTGGAGCTTGCCGTCGGCAACGGACTCGAACGCGGTGCGCAGCCCGCGAATCGGCTTGGCAAAATACCAGGCCAGCAGGGCAGCGAAGAACAGGCTCACCACGCTGCCGGAAAGTATCGGCATGAGTGGTATCGCCGGATGAGGTGGGGGCGGTGGGCGATGCCTCGGTTCGGAGAGTGAAGGGGGCGGCGGACGGTGATCGAACAATCCGGATTCGGCGTTGCGTTCAGGCCAATCCAGCCAAATGGCTACACCGACGCCAATCGATGTCAGCACCTGAGCGAGCCAAAAGAAAAAGAAGAATTTCCAGAAGAGCCGGCCCATGGCTTCTTACTACTCGACGATCAATTGGTAACCCTTGCGGATCACCGTTTGAATACAGGATCGGCCATCGGCCAGATTGCCGAGCTTGTGGCGGATACTGCTCATATGAACATCGATGCTCCGATCGAAGCGCTTCAGTGGCCTGCCCAACCCCTTCTGCGAAAGATCGGCCTTGCTCACCGGTTGGCCGGCATTTCGCGCCAGGGTTTCAAGGAGATTGAATTCGGTGCTGGTGAAATCGAAAGGAACCCCTGCCCGCTCGACACGCCGCTGTGCGGGGTATACGGACAGCGTACCGACGACAATTGGCAAGGTTGGCGCGACGGCCACCGCACTGGTGCGCTTCAGAATTGCACGGATGCGCGCTGCCAGTTCGCGCGGCGTACAAGGCTTCGGGACGTAATCGTCCGCCCCCAGTTCGAGACCGGTGACACGATCGGCATCGTCACCGCGAGCGGTGAGCATGATGACCGGAATACTGCTCTCGGCTCGAATCCGCGCCAACGCCTCGATGCCACTCATGCCAGGCATCATGATGTCCAGCACGACGATGTCGTATCGATTGCTCAATGCCGCAGTAACGCCTGTCGCCCCGTCGTGCGAGGTACGCACCGCGAAGCCTTCACGTTCGAGGTAGTCCCGCAACAACTCGGTCAACTCGGCGTCATCGTCCACCAGCAGAATACGTGCAGACATCACTCCTGCCCCTTCGCCAATACGCAGTCAGCAATCTTATGGCACCGGCAGCAAATCCTGCCCTTTTTTACTTGTTTTTACAGCCCCTTAACCGCGTTTAACGCAAGCGAAGGCAACAATGCACGCATCGCGTTGGCCTGACATTCCGGAAGGCCCGCAAGAGATGGAGTGATCTCATGAAATCCGCAAACAAGATATTGACCCGGCTCGGCCTGCTGGCCGCGCTCTCGTGTTCCTCTGGCCTTCTATTCGCGCAACCGGCCGAGGATCAAGGCGGTCCACGCAAGCCACCGCAGGAAGCGCTCGACGCGTGCAAGTCATTGAGTGCTGGCCAGGAATGCGGCTTTACCTCCCCGCACGGATCCGTCAAAGGGTCCTGCTGGGCGCCCGAAGGCAAACCGCTCGCGTGCAAGCCCAAGGATGCGCCGGGCGGCAGATCGCAACCGCAAAAACAATAGGCAGATTTCAGGCCGATGTTTTGAATTGAAGTGATTGCAGTCGCAGCGTGATGCGCGTCGTTTCATAACCTTGGAAAGGAATACATCATGAGCAGCATTGGAGGTATTGGCAGCAGCTACAACAGTTCGATGATGCAGGGCATGAGGCAACGCCCAGATACGACGAAGATGGCCGAGGAGCTGTTCTCCCAGTTGGACACCTCCGGACAGGGTTTCATCCAGAAGTCAGACCTTCAGACAGCCTTCGACAAGATTTCGTCGATATCCAGTTCGTCGTCAAGTACGACGAGCACGTCATCCACCGTCGACGAGCTATTTTCAACGCTTGACGCGGACAGCAACGGAAAGGTCTCCAAGCAGGAATTCACCGATACGTTAGCAAGACTTCAAAATGCTTTGGACCAGCAATATTTCGACGGCCGTATGCAAACGGCTATGCAGGCCGGTGGGACAGAGGGGATGGGTAGCAGGCCGCCACCACCGCCGCCACCGCCAGGCGGTGGACCGAGCATGACCAAGGACGAGCTGACCAGCACTCTCGATCAGATCGGTACGTCTGACAGCCGAAATGCGTTGATGTCCAGCATTGTCCAGAACTTCGAGCAAGCGGACACCGACGGCGACGGCAAAGTCAGCTTCCAGGAAGCGATGGCCTTTCAGCAGTCGAGCGGCGGCGCGAGCAGTCCGGTTCCTACAGCGTCCGCAGATTCCAGCATTGGTTCGGCCTCCTCACCGTCGTCGGGCGGCAATTCAGAGGCGAAGGTCATGATGCAGATCATGAAGCTGATGCAAGCCTACAACATCGGCAACGACCAGAACCAATACAGCGGCCTGCTTTCAACGCTGTCGGCGTCGGCGTAGTTATAGGGCAAGTTGCACCGGGGCTGCCGTAGAGCTGGTGCTCCACGCTTTGCGGCGCATCCTAATGTGCGGCACGCCAGACAGCGTAACGATCGACACGACGCTTTCGCTTCTGATCCCTTACGCCGCCTTTCTGGCTGTTGACAAACGCCGGGTCGTTTCCAAGTAAGAGCATGGCTGATAGCGAACATTGTCGCTGGAGGTGGGCCAATATTGCAGCCCATGCCCCAGAGAAAAAATCACCGGCGATCAGGCATTCACGTCAACGACAACCCGTCCACGAACCTGTCCGTCCAGCAGTCTGGTAGCCATGGGAATAGCCTCTGCGAGGCCGATCTCATTGGTGATGAGGCCCAGTTTGGATACATCGAGATCTGAACCCAGACGTTGCCACGCGGCAAGGCGGTCTGCACGTGGGCACATGACGCTGTCGATCCCGACCAGCGTCACCCCACGCAGGATGAATGGGGCGACAGTCGCAGGGAAATCCATACCACCGGCCAGACCGCACGCGGTCACGATGCCGCGATATTTGGTCGTAGCGCACACATTGGCCAAGGTATGGCTGCCGACGACATCGACGGCGCCGGCCCAACGCTCCCGAGCAATGGGTTTTCCCGCGGAGGAGAAGACCGAGCGCTCTAAAACCTCGCTGGCACCCAGGCTCTTGATGTAGTCACTTTCCTCCAAGCGCCCGCTGACCCCAACGACGGTATAGCCCAGCTTTGACAGAATCGAGACGGCAACGCTACCAACGCCGCCAGCCGCTCCTGTGACCAGTATTTCGCCCTTGTCTGGCGTCACGCCATGGTGCTCAAGTGCAAGCACACACAGCATTGCCGTATAGCCTGCGGTGCCTATGGCCATGGCTTGCTGACCTGTAAATTGGGGTGGCAATGGAACCAACCATTCACCGTTCAGACGAGCCTTCTGAGCCAACCCGCCCCAATGGCCTTCGCCGACGCCCCAACCGTTCAGCAAAACGGCGTCGCCGACGTTATATGCCGGGTGGCTGGTCTCTTCGACCGTGCCGACCAGGTCGACTCCGGGAACCATCGGGAACTTGCGCACAACCGGGCCTCTGCCAGTAATTGCCAGGCCATCCTTGTAGTTGAGGGTTGAATGACTGACGCGCACGGTCACGTCGCCTTCGGGAAGTTGGGACTCATCAACATCCTTGACGCTTGCACGGTAGCCCGCTTCGTCCTTCTCAATCATGATTGCTCTAAACATTTGCTACTCCTTCCTGAATTAGACCGAACGTCTATAAAAGGGCAAAAGAATTAGCGGCTCTTTAGCCCGGCAAAAAAAACATCAGAAAAAATAACCAGGGCAGTGGCTTGGCGCTCAAGTTTTGCCCGCAACACAGCCCCTTCCCAGCCGATCCAGAAAAATGCTGCGTGTTGCTCGCAGTCAATTTCTTGCGAAATCTCACCAGCCGCTTGCGCAGCCAACAAGCAATGCGCAACGCGTTCCTGCCAGTCTGCAAATACCGCGCTCAATCGGTCGCCGTAGGATGCGGGTAGCGCACCCATTTCCTGCCCAAGATTTCCAATCAGGCAACCACGCGTATAGCCGTACTTGGCCATTCCGGACTGAGCATCGGAAACGAAGGCTCTCAATCGCTCAAGAGGCGACTGCGACGCGTCACCCAAATGACGCTGCAACTTGCGCGCGAAATAGGCACCGTACCGAACAATCAATTCAGCACCAAAGGCTTCTTTGCTGTCGAAATAATGATAGAACGATCCCTTCGGGACGCCGACACTCCGCAACATTTCGTCAAGTCCCGTTGCGCAAAAACCTTTCTTCGTCAGAATCGCTACGCCTGCACGCAGGAGAATTTCGCGAGTATCGGACTGTTCATCCAATCGCTTGGGTGGTCGACCACGTCGGCGGATAGTGGCGCTGTGATTTTCCATATCGCGGATATTAGACCATTCGTCTAGATAAATCAAGGAACCACTTTCACGAATCCGAACGCGAGCTGGCTGCCAAGCTTGGATGTGATTCGGAGATGCCCGGCAGGTGCGGGAATCGTGACCTTGATGGGCACCGGCATGCTGTAGCTTGCTCACGCCATTCACCGTAAATTGACCCGGTGCACTCAATGTGGATCGCCGGAGTTAGTGACTCAACGGACTCGCACTGCGCGTGAGGCGATGACTTCGTTGGCCGAGGGCCTGTCCTCGGCCGAATTGTGGGAATTAGGCAACCGAGGCCTAGACTAAACTCACGTCAGCAATGTCGACAACAATTCGGGAGTTTGCTCCATAGCAGATCAACTGCACCCCGAGACTAATACCTGCGACCACGAAGCAGTTTTCCAAAGCATGGTCTCTGCGAATCGCTTTCGCTTTGATTCCTTGATAAGCACGTTTGTTGAGACGGACAATTCGTCCCACATATCGCTGTAGCTGTCTCTTCATTATGTATCCTCTTGTATTTTTGTCGAAACCTAAGCTTCGATTCGCTTTAAAGCGTGGAACAAGACGGCGAAATACCCATACCAGGGGAAGTGCGAGTCTTTCGAAACGACCCCTTTTTCGGGGAGGTTGGACCGTCTAGGCTGCCGTTCGTCAGCGCATGTACTCAAGATAACGACACAAGCTCGCCAGCTCAAGTAACGGTTTGCAACAGGGTGTGCCGGTGTGTGTGGCCTGCACCAATCCGCTTTGCCGATGATACGTCTGGACTTCGGTGACCTGAGCATTCCCAAGGACAAGCTGAACGTAAACGGGGGTGATTGCCCTGGGTCACCCGATGGGCGCCACCGGAGCCATCGTGGCCGGCATGTTGCTGGACGAACTTGAGCGCGGCGGCATGCGCCGGTCTCCAATCACGACATCCGGAAAGCTATCTAGCGGTTTGAGCAACTGCAGCGTCAGGCCGTCGACCTGCATTCATCTTGACCCTGACCAGCGCTCCTGAAACACTGTCCACCCATTCAGCACCCAAATCCACGGAGGGATCGCATCATGATCAAGCGTCGCCAGCTGCTGCAAATAAGTGCCGGCCTCCTGATCAGCCAGGCGTTGGGCCTGCGCGCCGAGGCGTCGGCAAGCCCCACGCTCCGCCTGATCCAGCGCGCCATACCCAGCAGCGGCGAGTTGCTGCCCGTAATGGGCATGGGCACCTCCGGCACCTTCGACACCGAGGGAGATCCGGCTTCCCTGGCCACACTGCAGGAAGTGCTGCAGGCGTTCTTTGATGGCGGCGGCACCGTGATCGACTCCTCCCCCATGTACGGCAACTCCGAATCCCGCGTGGGCGATGTGCTGCGCGCCCTACCCCAGCGGCCCAAACTGTTTGCCGCCACCAAGGTCTGGACCACGGGCCGGCAACCGGGCATTGCCCAGATGGAGGAGTCGGCCCGCCGCATGAACGTGGAGCGCTTCGACCTGATTGCCGTGCACAACCTGCAAGACTGGCAAACCCATCTGGAGACGCTGAAGAACTGGAAAGCAGAGGGCAAGGTACGCTACATCGGCATCACAACCTCCCATGGGCGCGACCACGACGAATTCCTGCAGGTGATGCGCACCCAGCCGCTTGATTTTGTCCAGTTCAGCTACAACATCGAGGATCGCGCGGCAGAGCGCGAATTGCTGCCGGTGGCAGCCGAGCGCGGCATTGCCACCATGATCAACCGCCCCTACCAGCGCGGCGCGCTGTTCACCCGCTCCCGCGGCAAGGAACTGCCAGCGCTGGCAGCGGAGCTCGACTGCAGCAGCTGGGGGCAGTTCTACCTCAAGTACATCCTGGGCCACCCGGCCGTGACCTGCATCATCCCGGCAACCGCCAGCGTGCGCCACATGGTGGACAATATGCGCGCCAATTTTGGCCGCCTGCCCGATGCACGCCAGCGAGCCGAAATGCTGCGCCTGTTCGAGCAGTTGTAGACTCGCCGGTGGTGCATTCACTGCAGCGCATTCTCGCCCGGGCCTGCGATATAGAAACCAACGAGGTGCGCTCAACCCTGGCGTCCTTCGGCCTGGTGCTGATCCTGATGGGCTCGTACTACATCCTGCGACCGGTGCGGGACGCCATGGCGAGCAACTGGACCGATGCCGAAGTCAGCTGGTTGTGGACTTGCACTTTTATCTGCAGCACCCTCGCGGTATCCCTCTATGGCGCGGCGGTAGCCAGGGTCAGCATCCACCGGCTGGTGCCGTCCGTGTACGCGCTGTTCGCCGCCAGCTTCGCGCTCTTTTACCTCGGCACCCAGACCCTGGTTGAGCAGGAGCTGCTGGACAAGACCTTCTACGTCTGGGTAAGCCTGTTCAGCCTGTTCCATATCTCGGTGTTCTGGAGCTTCATGGCCGACACCTTCTCCCGGCCCCAGGCCACCCGCCTGTTCGGCTTTATCGGCGCCGGTGCCAGCATCGGCGGTATCGGCGGACCGGCCCTGGCCACGCTGCTGGTTGGCGACCTCGGCACCGACCCGCTCTTGCTGGTGGCCGCCGCCCTGGTCGCCCTGGCACCGCCCCTCGTCATCTGGCTGCAACAACTCAAGCGCAGCGACCTGCACAACGAGAAGCACAGCGCAAACTCAGCCGCCTTTGACAATATTGGCGGCGGTGCACTAGCCGGCTTCAGCGAGTTCCTGCAAAGCCGCTACCTGCTGATGATCGGCCTGTTCATCTTTTTTTATACCTTTATCGGCTCGTTTGCGTATTTCGAACTCAAGAACCTGCTGGTGGATTACGACGGCGCAGCGCGCACCCAAATCTGGGCCAGTATGGACCTGGTAGTCAATATCTTTACCGTGGTGGTCGGCGCCTTCGCCACCGGACGCATAGCGAAGCACCTGGGCCTGCCCTTCACCCTGGCCAGTATCCCGGTGCTGATGTTCGGGGGCATGTTGATGCTGGCAGTAACACCGGTGGTCGCGGTGGCGGTCGCCATGCAAATTGTGCGCCGCATCGGCAACTACGCCATCTCGCGGCCGGCCCGGGAAATTCTCTTTACCGCCGTCGACCGGGAGACCCGGTTCAAGGCCAAGCCGGTTATCGATATCGTGATCTATCGGGGCGGCGACATGCTCAACGCCTGGGCATTCACCGCCCTCACCCAGGGCCTGGGACTGGGAATGGCGGCGGTAGCTGTGGTGGGAGCGGGGGTCGCTGTGCTGTGGGCGGCCACAGGCGCGTACCTGGGGCGACAGTTCAACATCATGCGAAGCGAAGAAGAAGACGCCGCAAATTCATCGCCAGCAGTTAAATAGTTAAGCCGCGGGGCACCCCTTACCCACCGGATCCCGGCGAACAATACCCCCTGCGCGGCCAACGATTATGCTGGCCCCCCGATCCATCACGGAGGTATCCCGCGCGGCAGGGTATCTTCGGACCGGTTCCGCGGCGATCTAGCTGTATTGGCGGAATCAATTCGCGGAGGATGAGGATCTCCGATTTTTCACCGGACGAAGGTCAGGCAACAAAGTTCAGGCGCCGACGAGCACTTGGCCAAAGTCGACATCCGACCCTATAGCATCGTTTGGCCGGCCTGGAATCTAAACCAGCCGCAGCCAAACGCCACACACATTTACAGATCGAGAAGCTGGGTTAGCTTGACAAACGTACCAATATTGATACTCTCCAAACCATGAATCCTGTCCTTGATGTTCGATTCTTCTGCACCGATGCGGGCAAAGAACCGGTTCGAGAGTGGTTGAAGGAACTAACCCCGATTGACCGCAAGGCCATCGGGGAGGATATCAAGACGGTGCAGTATGGTTGGCCGCTGGGAATGCCCTTGGTGGATCATTTGGGCGGCGATATTTGGGAAGTTCGGGTCAAGTTGAATAACCGTATAGCGCGCATTCTGTTTGTCCTAGAAGGAAAAACAATGGTGCTGCTACACAGTTTCATAAAAAAGCAGCAGGCCACACCAAAACCGGATCTCGACCTTGCAAGAGATCGTCTCAAGCAGTTACGAAGGAAATGACCATGGGCAAAAAGAATATCGGCAGCAGTTTTGATAACCTTCTGGCCGAAGATGCGATGCTCGAAGAAGTTACCGCAGTCGCGCTGAAACGAGTTATTGCTTGGCAAATCGCTGAGGAAATGAAAGCTCAGCACCTCACAAAAACTGAGCTGGCAAAACGTATGCATACCAGCCGTGCCGCCTTGAATCGTCTCCTTGATGAGGAGGATTCTAGCTTGACTCTTACGACGCTGGCCAGCGCTGCTGCCGCACTTGGGAAAACGATCAATATCGGTTTTTCTGCCGCGTAACTCGCCAGCGAGGCTGCGAACGCCCGCTCCCGTCTTCAGGAGATACGAACAATC